>CADCQZ010000219.1 GCA_902803675.1 uncultured Eubacteriales bacterium | reverse complement strand
GCTTCCTCGATGATGCCGTTCTTCACGTTCAGGCTCAGCTTGCAGCCGCCCTGCTGGGGAGCGCACCAGCCGATGCCGTGGGTGTAACCGGAGATGTCCTTGATCTCCTTGGCCTGGACCCACTTTCCTTCTTCAGGAATGGGGGCGGGACCATGGTTCGGGCCCTTCGCGACACAAACCATGTCTTCAACTTCCTTGGTGTATTGCATGTGGCTTTCCTCCTGTTCTGGGATTTCTTGAATAAGTAACCGATTAAGTATAGCATAACCGGTGAACGTTCTCAACTGTTTTTCCAAAGAAAAACAGCTCGGAAGGCAAATAAAGGCGTGCCGCGGCAGCTGGACCGCGGCACGCTTATAGGTCCGCCATGATCTTTACGCCCTTCCGATGATCAGCATTCATGGATCCGGGACGGATCGAACCGGTCCTTCTGCGGATGCCCTTCGGCGGGATATCCCAGGGCCACGATGGCGAAAGCGTGCAGGTCCTCCCCGATACCCAGCACACTGTCCACATAGGCCGCCCGGTCTTTGACGGGCTCTACCATCAGCCACACGCCTCCCAGGCCCAGGGCCGTGATCTCCAGCAGGATATTCTCCGTGGCGATGGAAAGATCGATGGGCGCCACATCCGGGAAACGCACGCCTTTGGTCCGCCAGCAGGGCACGATCAGCACGGGCGCGCCTTCTGCGCAGGCAGCATAGGGGCTGCATATGGCCAGGTCATGGATCTTCTTCCTGTCACGCACCACATAAAATTCCCAGGGCTGCTGATTGCCTGCAGAAGGCGCCGCCATCGCGGCACGGAGGATCCGCTCGATCTTCTCGGGCTCTACAGTTCTGTCCTCATACCTGCGGATACTGACCCGTTCAAAAATCGCGTCCATATGCTTCCTCCCATATCTTGTTCACTTCAGCACCTCAGCCGCGCATCGGTCCGCGTCCAGGATGCTCTGTACGATGCGTGGTCCGTCGACTTCAAAGGGCAGGCCCCGGATGCTGCCGCTTGACCCGGCCGTTGCGTCATAGGCCTCGAGCCACTGCTCCCGACTGATCCGGTCAAGCCCCAGCTCCTTGAGCGACACAGGGATCCCCACCGCGCGGCAGAAGGCGACGTATTCCCTGATCTCGTCCTGACCCGCCCCCTCAAACAGGAGCATCGCGATAACGGCAAAGCCGACACGAAGGCCATGAGGTGTCAAATGCGCCTTATTGAAATACAAAAAGACCTCGTCGATGATGTGAGCGTATCCCGTCAGGCAGATCATCCCCAGGGGACCGGGGTTGTGCATGATCATGGACAGCACGGTCTCAAAGGCCGGATCGGCCTTCCGGGCCCGGATCGCGGCCATCGCGGCCGGCGCGTGCGTGCGCATCAGACGGATGTTCAGCGCGATGCCCTCCGCGGAATAAGCGGGGATATGATCCGTCTTTCCGGACAAACGCAGATTGCACTGCGCCTCGTAGTACGTGGCCGTGATGTCCCCGATCCCGGCCGCCAGCGCCCGTGGCGGATTGCGCACGAGCAGGTCCGTATCCACCAGCACCAGGTCCGGCGCGTTGTCCATACGCCAGTAACGATCGATATGCCCGTCGGGCGTGTACAGCACGCTCAGGGTAGAGATGCTCGCGTTCGTGGCGCACAGTGTGGGCACCAGTACCGTTTTGACCGGCGCCACTTGTGTCAGCGCCCGGGCAAGGTCCTGCCCCTTACCGCCTCCGATGCCCACCACGGTGTCAAAGCCGCCCTGAAGCACATACTGCCCCACGCGTCGGATGTTCTCCTCCGTCACCTGCCCGTCCCCGAAATCATAGAAATCGAAGGTCATCTCTCCGCGGCACCTGTCAAACTGATCCGCCATGGGCAGATACCGGGCATAGCGGGGCGAGAGCGCGGCGAGCCCGGGATCCATGACCTGCGCTGCCGGCAGTTTGATCCCCTCTTTGATGCGCTCCACCACCTCATCACGCACCGGATCGCAGGCGGTGATCAGCAGGATATTCTTTCCCACCAGGGTCAGGTAGTTCGCCAGTTCCCTCAGCGCGCCGCCGAACTGCACATAGCGCCTGGCGACATGGAATTCATAGTAACTCATACTTGTCCCCGACGATCAGAAATTGTCGATCTCCACCGTGGGCAGCACCTGCATCTGCTTGAAAAGCACCTTTTCCGGCGCGGTCACGATCATTTCGGCCATGTCCGCGAGCGTGTCCGCGGGCAGCATGGCATCTGTTCCGAAGGAGTGCGTCCAGCGGGTCCACCAGCTGGTCGCGGTGGAACCCGGGCACAGGGCCGTGACCCGGATATTGTACTTGAGCAGATATTTCTGCATGCATTCGGTGAAACCGTTGACCGCGAACTTCGTGGCGGTATAGATGCCGTTGCAGTTCACCGGATCCGGGATGCCCCGAATGGCCGACATCGAGGAAATGTTCAGGATATTGCCGCCGCCGGACCTGGCCATGTAGTCCACCGCCTGACGGATGGAATAGATCGTGCCTTTCAGGTTCACATCGATCGTAGTGTCGATATCCTCCAGGGTCAGTTCCTCAAAGGGCGTCATCACGCCTGTTCCCGCGGAATTCACCAGCAGATCGAACCGGCCGAAGGTGTCCCACACT
Source organism: uncultured Eubacteriales bacterium (assembly GCA_902803675.1). The sequence continues at coordinate 20,553 of CADCQZ010000219.1, read as the reverse complement.
TTTTGGTACGCCTCTCCGAAGGCCGCGTAATCGGACGCGTCGGCCCTGACGGTCAGGCACTTCACACCCAGGGCGGTGATCTCCTTCCCGGTCTCTTCCAGTTCTTTCTCACTGCGGGCCAAAACAGCCAGATCCATACCCAGCCGCGCCATCCTCAGAGCGATCGCCTTGCCGATGCCCCTGGTGCCGCCCACGATCACGCCGACTTTTCCTTCCAGTCTCCGGGTCATACCGGTCCCTCCCTTTCAGATATACGCTTCAAGATCCAGGCCGTGAAGCCTGCCGATCGCGGCCAGTTCTTTTCTCAGGAAAGCAGGCAGGGGCACGCCCCCCCTGGCCCTGTTTTCCCGTTCCCTGTCAAACTCGATCTCCCCGGGCATATAGACCCGCTTCGTCTCCGCGTCCAGACGCACCGCCTTGATCTCATCGATCAGATCATCCACATGGCCGGTGAATTCATCCGGATCGCAGAGGGCGTCGATCTTCAGCGCCATAAAATCGCTTCCCACCACCGGATGTCTGCCCGGATTGTCCACTGTTTTTCCAAAGCCGCTTCCCGACAGGACACCTGCCAGGATATCGACCACCACAGCCATACCGTATCCCTTGTAGCTCAGCGGCAGCAGGATGCCGGCAAAGGCCCTGGCCGCGTCCGTTGTCACATGCCCGTCTTCGTCCAGTGCCCAGTCGGGCGGCACGGGCACTCCTTTTTTCATCGCGACCAGGATCTTGCCCCTTGCCACCCGGCTGGTGGCCATATCCAGCAGGATCGGGTCATGCCGCTTCGCCGGGATCGCCACCGCCACGGGATTCGTGCCCAGGCGCTTTTCCACACCGCCGTAAGGTGCCACGAACGCGCCGGAGTTTGTCGCAGAGAAGCCGATCATGCCCTTTTTTTCCGCCATCATCGCGTAAAATCCGGCCGTTCCGTAATGGCAGGCGTTCCTCACGCCCACATATCCGATGCCGTGCTCTTCCGCCCTGGCGATAGCCAGCTCCATCGCCTTCACGCTGCTGACCTGACCCATGCAGTGATGAGCGTCCATCACCGCGGTCGCGCCGAAGGAACGGATCACTTCCGGCCTGGCCTTAAGATCGCACGTACCGTTATCGATGCTCTTGAAATACAGCGGGATCCTCGTCAGCCCGTGGGTGCTGACGCCCCGTATGTCCGCGTCGATCAGGTTATCAGCGACCATACCCGCTTCCAAAGAGTCCATGCCCGCCCGGGCAAACAGATCCACGGTGAACGCGCGTATCTTTTCCGGCGCTGTATACAGTATCTCTTCCGTAACGCTTCCCCCTATCCGCGCCTGTAGTGGCCCATGGCCTTCAAGGTCTCTCTCAGGTCATCACGCACACTGGCGGGAAGGGGCGCGATCGGCCGGCGCGGCACGCCGATATCGATCCCGCGCATCGTCAGCCCTTCCTTGATGATCGCCAGCCAGGGCGTGGGCAGACCTTCCCGGGTGGGTTCGTTGAAGAAATGCATGTATCTCCTCATCGTGTTCAGCGTGAAGGCCTTGCACCCGGCGATGTCACCGGCTTTGGCCAGGCCGTACAGATGGACGGTCTCCGCCGGGAAAAGCGTGCCCACGCCGGTGATCCACCCGTCGGCATAGAAGCTCAGCGCCTCCGCCGGGCAGTTGTCATAGCCGTAAAAGATGGCAAATCCGTCATCCGTCAGCGCGCGCATCGTCTGATGCCGGTAGATGTCGTGATCCGAGTCCTTGCACCCGTCGATCAGGCCGTCATTATACAGCTTCGCCATGAATTCCGCCGTGACATGACAACCCGTCAGGTAAGGGTTGTGATACATGATGACAGGACAGGACACCGCTTTGCGGATCGCCTCATAATGGGCATGGAGCTCCGGTTCATTGGGGATGATGTACCAGGGCGTCACCACCATGATGCCGTCGGCACCCGCCTTTTCGGCTTCAGCAGACAAGCGGACCGCGTCGGACGTGCGATAGGCCGCCGTGCAGGCATAGACCTTTACCCGCCCATCCACGTACCTGACGGTGAACTCATTGACCGCGCGCTGTTCCTCGCGCGTCATCGATACCAGTTCACCCGTGCTCCCGCAGGGGATCACGCCGTGAGCGCCGTTTTCGATCAGGAGATCGATCAGCTGTCCCAGCGCCTTGTAATTGACTTCCTCCCTGTCGTCAAAAGGCGTCACCAGGGGGAACACGACCCCGCCGAGACCGTATCTCGCCATATTCCGTCCCTCCCGAGTGTTCAGTCCAGGATCCTGTCGGCCTTCAGCAGACGGATCTTGCCGACAGCGTAATCCCGCATCGCTTCGATCGGGCCTTCCATGAACACGTCCATCGCCCTGATCTCCGGTGCCTTGGCGTACACAGCGTTAAGAAAAGTGTGTACCAGGTCCGTGGCGAAGTTCATCTTGCGCACGCCTGCCTCTACCGCCATCCTCACCTGGTCATCCGGAACACCGGAACCACCGTGGAGCACCAGGGGCAGACCGGTCCTCTCATGGATCGCCGCGGTACGCGCGATATCCAATTTGGGGGCGCTTTTATACACGCCGTGGGCTGTGCCCACCATGACGGCCAGCGCCGCCACGCCGGTCTCCTTCGCGAAACGGACAGCCTCATCCACGTCCGTAAGATCGCTGAGCTTCTCATCCGCCGTACCGCCCACATGCCCCAGCTCGCCTTCCACATACACTTTGGCCTCGGCGCACAGTTCCACGACTTCCCTGGTGATCTCGATGTTCCTTTCAAGGGGCTGTGTGGACGCGTCGATCATCACGCTGGAAGCGCCCATCCGAAGCGCTCTGATCACCTGAGGCAGACCCGCCCCGTGGTCCAGGTGCAGCGCCGCGGGAGTCTTCAGCTGAGAGATCCCCTCCTTTGCGGCGGCAGCCACATAGGGCCCGGTCTCGGTATCCATCATGCGGGTATAGAGCTGGTATATCACCGGCGCGCCGGTCTCCCGCGCCGCCCGGGTGACCGCCATGACGGACTCGACATTATAGCAGTTGAAAGCCGGCACCGCGGCGTTTTTCCGCTCCGCGAGAGCCAGGATCTCTTTAAGATCAGTCATCATATCTCAAGCACCTGCCTTCAGTACATATTGTCCGGGACGACATTTCTGAAATACCTGCAGAACTCATTGATCTCCCGGGTATAGTCCCCTTCCACCTCAGCCACATGATGGATGTAGGGGCCTTCCACGATGCGCCGCTCCCATTTGTCCAGATCATTGAACCGGCCCCACAGATAGGTACCGATCGTAAATGGACCATCGGCGCTGTCACAGGTTCCGTTGAGGATCATGTATTTCCCGTCGTCCTGATCCAGGCGGGCCACGGTATACCGGCCAAACTTGACCTGGAACCACTGGCGCTGTACATACTCGACGGGACGCTTGCCTTCTTTATGCAGGCTGTATGGGAAAGGCCCGCAATGCCAGAGCAGCTCAACGTTCTCATCCTCGGGATGCCGGATCGTGAATTCGCCCAGGAACGGCGGGTTTTTGCCGAAGGACGCGCAGGACAGCAGTGCCATGGTGATCGCGCAGTGCAGGTCGCTCTCGCAGGAAACGATCAGGTTCTCATCCAGCAGGAAACCGTAGGCGGAGCAGGGCAGCACGCCGCAGGCCAGGCCCATGCTGGTCCAGCACTCGGAGGAGATGCAGTCCAGTTTGTACTCTTTGAACAGATCACGGAACAGGAGCACGAACGCGTATATCCGCTTGAGGAGAGGCTTTGTCGTTTCCTCCACATCATAGCGCTCGTAGAAGAGCCTCTCGCCCTCCTCGAGCTCTTCCGCGCGCTCGGCCATGATCCTGTTGAACTTATCGGTCACCACGGCCATATTGATCGGTATCACATGCACGCCGAACTTCTGCATCAGCTCACCCTCGTTGAAAATGACGGAGCAGAAGATCTTGGGCCGCATGCCCACCTGACCGATGCGCATGCCTCTGAAATTCTTGACCATGCAGGCCGTACGGGCAAAGGAATCCAGGCCGTCCGCGAACTTTTCGCTTTCCACCCTGCAGCTGTTCAGGAAAGAGAAGGGGATGTTGTATCTCTGGAACTGGCGGCTGATCCCGAAAATACCGCACTGGCTGTCCGTATAGCGCATGCCGTCCGGATCGATCCGGTCGTCCAGGGGCGCCCAGAGCAGTACCGGCACGTTCACTTCCTGCGCCAGGGACGCGGCCGCCTCCTCACAGCCGAAATTGGCGTTGATATACAGCATCGCGTCGACTTTTTCCGTCTTCATGTGGGCCGCGACTTTTTCCACGTCGTCCTCGGCGTAGAAAGTCTCCACATCGATGACGCCCTTTAAGTCCGTGAAGCTCACGTTTTCCGTGGCATAGTGCTCCTCGATGTATTTGACGATCGCCCGCCCGCGCTCCTCGGCGATCTCCCAATTGAAGGTGCCCGGGCGGGGCGAACAGTCGCGCCGAAGCGGGACCAGACCGATCTTCACGTGATAATCCAGCATACGTTGAACCTCCTTTAGAAATCGAACATGCCCTTGCGGTAGTGAGCGACGCGGCTGTCGATCTCGGTGTAGTCGATCTCACCGGTCTCCAGATACTTTTTCACCGTCTCCAATGCGGGGATCCCGCTCCGTCCACCGGAACGCGTGCATTTGATGGCGCTGACAGCAGAAGAAAAACGGGCGCACTCCGGCACGTCCCAGCCCTGCAGGTACGCGTAATTGAACGCTCCGTGGAACACATCGCCCGCGCCGGTAGTATCCACAGCCTCCACCGGGAATGCCGGCAGCTTGAAATACGTATCCCCGTAAGTGCCCTCACAACCCTTCTCTCCCAGAGTGAAGATCACGATCTCAGGGCCACGCGCATGGATGTATCGACAGGCTTCCTCACAAGTCGCCGCCGGCTTGTCCGCCTTCATGGCGTTAAGATACGTCTCGGAAGCGATGAAGATATCCAGATACCGGTAATTGTCATAGATGTCCGGGCGGTAATACGCCGCGTCGATGCTCACCAGCCCGCCTGACTCATGGATCCAGTCCGCCGCGCGGAATTTCGCCTTCGTCAGCATATCGCCGATGTGCAGGATGCGGCCGGATCTGATGAAATCCTCATCCAGTTCCTCCGGCTCAAGAGGCGCGTAGTCCCCTGCTCTGCTGATGAACTCCTTGCCGTTCACCGCTCTTTCGGTGACACAGATACAGAAATCCGTCCTCTTGCCCGGGTCCATTTTCAGGTGGGACACATCCACGCCGTTGTACTCGAAATCCGCCTTGTTCGCGTACCCGAACATATCGTCCCCCGACACTCCCAGGATGGCGGCCCTCAGCCCCAGGCGCGCGGCGGCGACAGTGGCGGTGGGCACGTTGCCGCCGCCCTGGAAGCCATAGCTGCGCATGGGGATATTTTTATTCGACGGGGGCAGCTGATCCAGCTCCACGATCAGGTCCTGGAAGGGATTGCCGAAGCCGATCATATCAAAGCGCTTGTCATCCATCCCTGCATACGCCCCCCTTTTCAAGGTTTCAGGCCCATGTACTTAAAGTCATAGAATTCCTCCAGAGACCAGGGAGACTTATCCACGCCCACACCGGACTGTTTGACCCCGGCATGAGGCGTCTGCTCGGTGCCCGGCGCGCCGTTGACGAAGATCTCCCCGGCCTCCATGCCCTCGAAAGCCTTGGCGATATCCGGCGCTCTGTGCCCATAGAAATAGGCGGACAGGCCGTATACGGTGTTGTTGGCCTGCTCGATGGCCCGGTCGAGATCACTGAAAGGCTGAAGCGGGATGATGGGGCCGAATATCTCTTCGGTGGACACGCGCATATCATCCGTCACATCCCTTAAAAGAGCGGGCGTGATGTAGCTGCCCTTTCTGAAGGCTTCAGGCACCTCACCTCCCTTGACCAGCGCAGCGCCGTGCCCGACCGCGTCCCTGATCAGATCAAGCATCCGGTCCCTGGCCGCCATGTCGATCACGGGGCCCATCACGTACCCGGGATCCCGGCCCTTGCCCAGGATCACTTTATCCAGTTCTTTCGCGACAGCGGCGATCATATCCTCATAGATGCTCTGATGGACATAGATGCGGTTATAGTTCACGCAAGTCTGCCCGGCAAACCCCACCTTCTTGGCCACGATGGACGCGGCCACCTCAGGGATGTCCACATCATCCATAACGATGACAGGAGCATTGCCGCCGCATTCAAAGGAGTATTTTTTGATGGAGGTGGCGCTCTCCCGCATGATCTGCAGCCCGGTCTCGCTGGAACCGATCAGGGCGATCATTTTGGGGATCCTGCTCTCATTGATCGCTTTGGCCACCTCGCCGGACGGGCCCGAAACGATGTTGATGACGCCGGCGGGAAAACCGATACGCTCACAGATCTCACCCAGATACAGCGTGGCCAGCGGTGTTTTGCTGGAGGGTTTGATCACGCAGGCGCAGCCGGACACCACCGTCGGAGCGATCTTGAGGCCGGCATTGCCCAGGGGATAATTCCATGCCAGATGCGCGGCGATGACGCCGATGGGCCGCCGTTCTGTCACATGATAGACCTGCCCGTTGGGAGCCGAATGATGATTGAATGTCGTACCATACATCCTCAGGGCTTCCTCTCCGTAATAATGGAAGCTCGTCATGCACCAGTCGAAGTCACCGCAGGCGGCCGGATAGGGACGGCCGGATTCCGCGGAGATCAGATCCACGATCTTCTCCCGTTCCTTCAGGCACTCATCCCGCAGCCTGTTCAGCCAGGCGATCCTCTCGTCCAGAGAAGTCTTCGCCCAGGACTTCTGCGCGTTTTCCGCCGCCTTCAGGGCTTCACGCGCCTGGTCCGCCGTAGCGCACCCGACAGTATCGATCACCTCACCGGTGGCGGGATCGATCACATCCATCAGTCTTCCGAGGCCTTCCACCATACGGCCGTTGATATACTGTTTAACCATGCTGTCCCACCCTTTCAAAATCGTCCGCTCTCTTCTGGTTCCTGAAGCCCTTCAGTCCCCGCGCTCCGATGAACTTCGCGGCGGAGCCCAGTTCCTCCTCGATCTCTATCAGCCGGTTCCCGCGGGGACCGATGGCGCTCTCGCGGATCGAGCCCGCGTTGATGCCCACAGCGTAATCACCGATGGCCTCTCCCTCCCCGCGGCTGTCGGACGGCATGACGGCGTAACCGAACTTGTACGCGTACTGGATCATCTCCAGCGCCTCCGTGATGGTGCCGATCTGGTTGACCTTCAGGAGCACCGTATTGGCCGCGCCTTTTGAGATGCCGTACGCCACCCTGGCAGGGCTGGTGGTGAACAGGTCGTCCCCCACGATCTGGATACCGCACTCTTTTGTCAGGGCGGCGGTGGTGTCATAATCATCCTCATTGAAGGGGTCCTCGATGATCACGAACGGGTAGTTCTCAATAATGTCCATATAGAAGCGATAGAGCTCATCCTTCGTGCGGGGAGCATCATCGAACAGGCCGTAATACCGCCCGTCTTCCTTATTATGGTACGTATCGGTCGCCACGTCCATCTGGAAACCCATCCTGCCTTCGTAACCGGCCTCCATGATGGTCTTGAGCATTTCATCCCAGATATCCCGGTCAGACCTGAACACGCCTTTGGGGATCACGATGAAGTCCCGTATATTCGGCGCGCCGCCGAAACGGGCTTTCATCTTCTCAGCCCAGCGGGTATGGACTTCCCAGCAGGCGTATGACGCTTCGGTGAAACTGGTAAAGCCGAAGGCCATCACGGACATGGTGGGTTTTCCTCCGGGGGTGGTGATGCCGCCGCCGTATCGGCTGTCACCGCCCACCATCGCCACGCCGGGCACCGGCAGATACATGGCGCCCGCGCCGCCGATATGCCTGTAAAGCGGGATGTGCAGCGACGCGGCACCGGCCTTGAGGACCGCTGCGGAGACCGCGGCCGTGGCGTTGCCGCCCAGTTCGGCCTTTGTGTTCGGCCTCAGGGCGAGCATCGCCCGGTCCGCCGCTTTCTGATCCGAGGCGTCCATCCCGATGAGCGCGGGGCCGATCACATCGTTCACGTTCCTGACCGCGTTCATCACGCCCTTGCCGCCGAAGCGGCTGCCGCCGTCAAAGGAAAACGTGATCTCATGCGTGCCGACGGAGACCCCTGACGTGCACATGCCGCGGCCCACCGATCCATTCTCAGTGGTCACGACTGCTTCCACGCCGGGCAGTCCCCTGTTGGTATAGACCTGCCTGGCCCTGACCGATACGATAGCTGTACCGAACAATGTGATCAACTCCTTATGCCTTCAGAGTATTGTCCTGTCCGTGCCGGTGTACCGTTCGCAGGCAGCGAGCAGCCTGCGGCTGAAGTATACAAGCAATTTCTTACTCGAATGATAACAGAAAAAGCCGAGCTTTCCTATAAGAAAACCGACGAATGCTTGCATTAATGTGCTATTTTGTTATTAAATTACCTTAATAGACAACTATCGTTCTGTTTTCCACACCGGACGCCATCCACACCTTATCCATCGATAATAGCAGGATAATCCAATCATATGGCGATTTTGTTTCTGTAAACCGCATGCCTGTGTATGATAAAATGTGAACATCATCAAACGCACATAGGATCCCTGATATGCGAGGATCACCGCGACCGTAAAGGAGGCTGTCCATGAGATCCATATCAGTCAGCGAATTAAAACGCTTTTCCACCGCAGCGCTGGAGAAAGCCGGGCTGAGTCACGAAAACGCGTCAGGCGCGGCGGAAGTTCTGGTGACGACGGATACCTTCGGCGTCCTGTCCCACGGGACCAAGAATCTCTTCCAATACATCCTTAAAATGAAAGAGGGCGGCCTTGACGCGAAAGCCGAACCCTCGATCGAACGCGAAGGCCCGGCATGGGCCCTGATGGACGGGAACGCCGCCCTGGGCATGATCACGGGCCGCAAAGCGATGGAGCTGGCGGTGAAGAAGGCCCGCAAGTGCGGCATCGCCTACGTGGGCGTCAAAAACAGCTGTCACTTCGGTGCCGCCGGTTACTACGCCAACATCGCCGCCGCCAACGGTATGATCGGCCTGAGCATGAGCAACGGGGACCCGGTGATGGCTGTGCCGAACGCTAGAGGCGTGACCATCGGCAACAATCCTTTCGCTTTCGCCGCGCCGCTCAGAGACGGGCGGAGCCTGTTCCTTGATATCGCCCTGAGCAACGTGGCGGCTCTGAAGGTCATCATGGCCAAAGAAAAAGGGATCAGAGTACCGGAGACCTGGCTGGTGGATGAGAACGGGGCTCCGACCGATGATCCGACCGGCTTTCCGGGAAAGGCCAGCCTCCAGCCCATGGGCGCCCACAAGGGATACGGCTTCGCCATGATGGTGGAGATCCTCGCCGCGGTGCTCACCGGCGCGGGAATGCTCTCCCAGATCGTCAGCTGGAACCTGAGGCTGCCCGAAAAGAACAACGCGGGCCACGCCTTCATCGCCGTGGACATCGCTCAGATGATGGATATGGACGAGTTTGAGGACCGCCTGCAGCAGGTGGTGGATGAGCTCCACGGCGCACCTAAAGCCAAAGGCGCGGAGAGGATCTTTATCCCGGGCGAAATGGAATGGGACAAGCGGGAGAGAGCTCTGAGGGATGACCGGATCGAGATCACCGACGTGATGGCCGACAATCTTAAGAAGCTCGCGGAACTGACCGATACCGACCTGAAGTGGCCGGATCAATAAGAGGAGGGCAAAACCATGGCAGACACACTGATGCGCAGTATCCTTCTGACGACGGGCATCTGCCCTATCCTGGCGACCGCTCCGGAAGAGGACGCGGTGGACGCAGCCCGCGCGATGGTCAAAGGCGGGCTCCCGGTGCTGGAGATCCTGATCAAGAATGAGCTGTCCTGGAAGAACATCGAGAACGTAGGCAAGCAGGTACCGGAGCTGATCATGGGCGCCGGCACGGTGCTGGACCTGGACAGCGCCAAGCGCGCGGCGGACCTGGGCGCGAAATTCCTGGTCATGCCGGGATTCAGCACGAAGGTCGTGGAATTCGCGCTGAAGAACGATCTGATCCCCGTACCCGGCTGTGTGACCGCCACCGAGATCATGATGGCGCTGGACTACGGGATCACCGATGTCAAATTCTTCCCCGTTTACCAGATGGGAGGCGTAGACACCCTCTCCCAGTTCAATAACGGCCCCTTCCCCCAGGTGCGCTGGGTGGTGACCGGCGGCCTGGATTCAAAGAATTTCCTGCCCCTGGTCGCTTACGACAAGACCCTTGCCGCCGGCGGCGACTGGATGTTCCAGGATCATCAGGCGCTGAAGAACAGGGATTTCGACCAGATCGCGAGGAACACACGCGAATCCGTCCTGACAGTGCAGGACATGCGCAACGCCCGGAACGCGAAGTAAAGTCGGATCAACGACAGATCAAGGAGACGGCACATGAAGAACGCGTCAGACTGCTACACCCTGTCAAACGGTGTGAGGATCCCGTGCATCGGTCTGGGCACCTGGCAGACCGACGGGGCCACCACTCAAAAGGCCATCCATACCGCCCTGGAGGCCGGCTGCCGGCTGATCGACACAGCGGCCGCCTACGGCAACGAGAGCAGTGTGGGCGAAGCGATCCTCACATCGGGCTTTAAGCGGGAAGACATCTTCCTGACCAGTAAACTGCGCAACGCCTGCCACGGGTACGATGCCACCCTGGAAGCTTTCGAGCTCACACTGAAAAGGCTCAAAACGGACTATCTGGACCTGTACCTGATCCACTGGCCCAATCCCGTCCAGTACCGCACCACCTGGCAGGACGCCACCTTAGGGACATGGAAGGCATTCATAAAACTGTACGGGGAAGGCAGGATCAGGGCCATCGGCGTCAGCAATTTCATGCCCCACCACATCGACATGCTGTATGAGAAGACCGGGGTGATGCCCATGGCGGATCAGCTGAAGCTCTGCCCCGGCATCACCCAGAGCGGCGCAGTGGACTACTGCAGGGAGCACGGCATCCTGGCGGAAGCCTACAGCCCGTTCGGTACCGGAGGCATCTTCCGATCCCCGGAAATGGCGACGCTGAGAGATAAATACGGCCGTTCCATCGGTCAGATCTGTCTGCGCTGGAGCCTGGACATGGGGTATCTGCCCCTGCCCAAGTCAGCCTCCCCCGACAGGATCCGGGAGAACCTGGACATCTTTGATTTCACATTGGATAAGGAAGATCTGAAGATGATCACGGAGCTGAGCGGATACTGCGGCGAAGCGCCCGTACCGGACGAGATCACCTTCTGACGGAGGTCCTATGCGCATCCAGAACAGGGACATGCTCACCTCACACGGCAACAAAACCGGACGGCGGATCGTCACGGAGCTGCTGGACGCAGGCCTGGACGCCCTGGATCCTTACGCCCGTGTAAAGCAGCTCGTCCACGTCGAAAACGGCAGGATCATCCTGCACACACAGGGCTTCGAGATGCGCGGCGATCCTCATGCCGGTCCCTCCGTATATGACCTGAAGGACTACGACCGCGTGTTCGTGATCGGCGCGGCCAAAGGTGTCCAGCGGGCCGCGCTGGCGCTGGAGGAAGTCCTGGGGGACCGCCTGACCGCCGGGCATGTGATCGCCAAGCACGGTGAGGACCTGATATGCCGGAAGATCAAAGTGACCTTCGCGGGGCATCCTGTGCCGGACGAACACTGCGTGGAAGGCTGCCGGGCCATCGAGGAGATCGCTGACAGCACCACCGCGCGCGACCTGGTATTCACCGTCAGCGGCAGCGGCTGCGGATCCCTGATGACTTATCCCGCCGGGGATATCACTCTTGAGGATATCGCCGGATTTACCCGCATGATGCAGATCGAAAAGGGCGTGCCCACCAGTGAGCTCAATCAGATCCGCACCCATATCGACCGCTTCAAGGGCGGCCGTCTGTCCCGGCTGCTCAGGCCGGCAGCGCTCATCCACCTGACCACCGCCGACCCCTCCAAGATGGGCGTACCCGTGCTCAGGGCCGGCTACTTCGAGATGCTGCGGAAAAACACCTTCTTCCCCCCGCTTTCCGCCGGTTCCACCTATGACGACTGCATCAGGATCCTGCGCAAATGGGATGCCTGGGACCGGACGCCCGAGTCCATCCGACGTCACCTCCTGGCGGGCGGGCCCCACAACGAGAACATGAGCGTCGAGGAATATGAAGCCCTGGGGGCCCGTTTCTTCGGGCTCATCTTCAAGGATGCCACCGTCTATCCCGCCGTGCGTGAAAAAGCGGCTAAACTGGGCTTCAGATGCGTGATGCTGTCAGAATACATGGAAGCCGAAGCGGCCGAAGCCGGGAAAGTCAACGCCCAGATGGCCCTGTGCTGCGAAAGGATGGGCGAGCCTTTCCGCGCGCCCGTCGTGCTGATGACTTCCGGCGAGAACGTGGTCACCGTCGGGCACGAAAAGGGCGTGGGCGGACGCAACCAGGAGTACTGCATCGCCGCGGCCCTCCAGATCGCCGGGAGCGAAAAGATCGTGATCGGCGCCGTGGACACCGACGGCACGGACGGTCCCGGCGGGCTCGACATCCCCGGCGCCCCGACATGTCTGGCCGGTGCGCTGGTGGACGGGGCCACCGTACAGGAAGCGGCCGCCGCGGGCGAGGACCTCTCATCCGCCCTGAGGACCCACGGGACCTCTGCGCCGCTGTGGCGCATCGGCTGCGGCATCAGCGCCTCTTCAAACGTGAGCGCCCTTGACCTTGGCATCATCCTGATCACTCCGTGACAGAAGGGGATCCTATGCGCATACGCCAGTACACCACGGATCAGTCGCATACCCTCTGGGAGATCCCGGCAGGCCCGGCCCCCACGCTCCTGCCCGGGGTGGTGACCCTTGAGATCGGCCTTTCTCCCCTGCCCCATCCCGTCAATGGGTTCGGCGCGGCTGTCACGGCTTCCAGCTGCTGCAACCTGAGCCTGATGACACAGGACGAAAGGGCGAAGCTCCTTTCTGACCTGTACGGGCCCGAAGGCCTCAACATGAACGCTGCCCGGCTGACCATCGGGAGCAGCGACTATTCCCCGGAAGCGTACACTTACGCCGATACGCCGGATGATCCCGGAATGGTGTATTTTTCCATGGCCCGGGACGAAAAATACGTGCTGCCGGTCCAGAAGGAGATCGTTTCTTTCCGGAGCGATCTCTTTTTGTTCGCCTCTCCCTGGAGCCCGCCCGCCTGGATGAAGACCGGCGGCCGCATCGCCGGAGGCTGCATGCGGGACAAATACCTGGACGCGTACGTCAGATATTTCATCAAATACCTCACCGCCATGCGGGAAAGGGGCATATCCATTCACGCGGTCAGTCCCCAGAACGAACCGGAAACGGACACCCGGGGACACTATCCGGGCTGCTTCTGGCACCCCGAGACCGAAGCGGCTTTCATCCACCGCCTGCGCGCGGCCCTGGACAAGGCGGGGCTGGACACCCACATCTGGATGTACGACCACAACTATGACGGCTGGCAGCGCGTCAAATGGATGCTGGAAGAGGATCCCGACCTGCTGGATGATATCGACGCTGTCGCGTTCCACTACTACAGCGAATGTCCGGAGATGACGGACGCACTCACGGATGAGTGGCCGGATCTCAAGCTCGCCTTCACGGAAGGCGGCCCGCGGATCAATGACAACTACGGCACCGACCACTGCAAATGGGCCCGGATCATGGCCCGGGCCTTCCGGCACGGCTGCCGCACCTTCATCGGCTGGAATCTCATCCTGGACGAGACCGGCGGGCCCACGATCGGCCCTTTCTTCTGCAGCGGTCTGGTGACGCGCGACAGCCTGACCGGAGAGATCACCAGGAGCGGACAGTACAGGGCCATGTCTCACTTCAGCCGGTTCGTGCGGCGCGGAGATCAAGTGCTTCCCGTCAGGACGGTCAACGACGGTCTCCGCTTCTTCGCTTACCCGGATACAGGGGCGCCGCTGGACGCATGCGCATTCCGCGGTCCGGACGGGCACAAAGTCATCGTGCTGGTCAATCCCTCATCGAAGGAACGCAAACAGGTCCAGATCATGACCGACGGACAGCCTGTCCTGGTCAATCTGCTGCCGGATTCCGTATCCACTGTCGTGATCGGATGACAAAGGAGGTGAAGGGATGTTCAGGATGAGGCTCGTTTCCTCCCTGGATCGGGTCTTTCCGGAAAGATGCCCCGCCAAACAGCTGAGCCGCCTTTCCACGGCCGTCAACGAACCGGTAAGTTTTCAGGCGGCTTTCCGCCTGGAGGGCAAAGGCCCCGGAGCCGCGGCGGTCAACGTTCGCTCCGTCAGCGCCCTGCCGTTGAGCACCTATCTGGTGGGCTGCGTGCCCGTGATGCACACGGATACCGCCGGCGTCAACGACCCCCATGCCCCCGGCCTGTTCCCGGACATGCTGATCAAAAAGAAGACGAACCCGCCCCTTGTGCGTGAAGGCGCCCCCTGGGGGCTCAGGTATTACGAGAAGGGCGAGGAAACACTGCTGTACGCCTACAGCGACGCCTGGCAGGCTGTCTGGTTCACTCTCAACGAAGACGGGCGGTCCCTGAGTCCCGGGGACTATACCGTCAGCGTCATCTTCGAGAGTGCCGAGGACCGGTCCGTGCTTGCCGAACAGGCCCTCACCGTCCACGTGCTGCCGACGGAACTGCTGCCCCAGAAACTCATCTACACCAACTGGTTCCACTGTGACTGCCTGGCGGATTACTATAACGTGCGGATCTTCTCGGACCGGTTCTTCAGGATCTTTGCCGGCTATGTCCGAACCGCCGCGAGGCACGGCATGAACATGCTGCTTCTGCCCGCCTTCACCCCGCCGCTGGACACCCCCATCGGGGGCGAACGCATGACGGCCCAATTGGTGAAAGTGACCCTTGACGGCGGCAGATACAGTTTCGACTTCTCCCTGATGAAAAAATACATCGACACTGCCCGTGCCGCCGGGATCACGCATTTCGAGCACTCCCATCTGTTCACCCAGTGGGGCGCCGAAGCGGCTCCCAAGATCGTCGCCACAGTCGATGGGCATCCAAGGCGCATCTTCGGATGGGAGACAGACGCCGCCGGTGAGAGCTACCGGGCCTTCCTAAGCGCGTACCTCCCGCAGGTCACAGCGTTCCTGCGCGCGGAGGGGCTCGAAAAGAAGACCCTGTTCCACCTGTCCGACGAACCTGACGAAGGCATGGAAGCGGGCTACCGCAGAGCCCGGGAGGCTGTCGGCGGCCTGCTGGACGGCTTCATGCTGGGCGACGCGCTGTCCCATTACGAATACTACGAAAAAGGCCTCACGGAACTTCCCATCTGCGTGACCGGCACCATCGATACCTTCATCGGCCGGTGCGATCACCTGTGGGCCTACTACACCGGCAGCCAGGTGCGGGACGACCTTTCCAACCGGGTGATCGTCCTTCCGCCGGAGAGGAACCGCATCCTGGGCACGGAACTGTATGCGAACAGGATCGAGGGGTTCCTCCAATGGGGATATGATTACTGGTACGGCATGCTCAGCCACGGCCTCTTCGACCCGAAAACGGATCCCTGCGGCTATAACGGCAGCGCGGGTTCCTGCTTTGCGGTCTACCCCGGCAGAAAAGGCGAAGCGATCCCATCCATCAGGCAGAAAGTGTTTTACGAAGGCATCTGCGACATGCGCGCCCTTAAGACCCTGGAGAGCCTGAAAGGCCGCGAAGCCTGCGAGGAACTGATCGAAAAACATTTCGGGCGGATGGATTTCCACATGGATCCGGGCGGACCGGAAAAGATGCGCGCCTTCCGGGAGGACGTGGACCGGTCCATGACGGGGTGCACTTATGGCTGAAAAACTGCGCGCGGCCGTCATCGGCCTGGGGCCCAGGAGCCTGAGCCTCATCGAGACTTATCTGAGTGTGAAGGAGATCGCGGTCACGGCGGTCTGCGACATCGAGGAACGTTTCCTCCGGGAGGGTGAAAAGCGTTTCAACGCCCTGGGCGCGCACCCGAAATGCTTCACGGACTATCGACGGATCATCGATGAGAAAAAGACCGATCTGGTCTTCGTCAACACCAACTGGATCACCCATATCCCGGTGGTGATCGACTTTCTGGAGGCGGGCATCCCCGCCGCCAGCGAAGTCTGCGGCGCGGCCAGCGTACAGGAATGCTGGGATCTGGTGCGCGCCTGGGAAAAAACGCGGACGCCGCTCATGTTCATGGAAAACTGCTGCTTTGGCCGAAACGAGATGATGGCCCTGCGCATGGCGGAGGAGGGCGTCCTGGGCACCGTCGAATATCTGGAAGGCGCCTATTGTCATGACCTGAGATACGCGTTCACGGACCCGAAAAGACACCGCGTCATGGCCAACCGTGTCAGGCACGGGGACCTGTATCCCACTCACAGCGTCGGGATCCTGTCAAAGATCCTGCGTGTGAACTGCGGGAACCGCATGACCGCCATCGCGTCCATGGGAAGCCCGGCCGGCGGCATGGCCTCCTGGTTCGCAATGAAGGACCCGGACAACCCGCTTTCAAAAAAGCCCTACGCCTGTGAGGACGTGACGGCGTCCCTGATCAAGTGCGCGGGCGGAGAGCTCATATCCCTGCGCCACAGCGTGCTCCTCCCCCGGCCCTATTCCAGAGGTCTCCTCGTCCAGGGCACCAAAGGCCTTCTGAGCGAGGAACGGCATGCCGTTCACGTGGAGGGCCTTCAGGGAGAAGAAGAGTGGCTTCCCTTCGAAAAGGCCTACGCCCGCTGGGAGCACCCGATCTGGCAGCACTGTCAGGTGCCCGGGAACGACGTTCACGGGGGCATGGACTATCTGACGGTGCGTCAGTTCGTGACCTGCCTGATAAGCGGCACGCCCATGCCCATCGACGTCTATGACATGGCAGCCTGGATGTGCCTGACGCCCCTGTCCGCCCGATCCATAGAGCTGGGCGGCATGGTACAGCCCATTCCCGATTTCACGAACGGAAAATGGGCCGAACGCACACCGGTGCCTTTCACGCTCTGACTGTCCAAGCAAAAAAAGATCAGGAAAGGAGGCGGTTCCTGATGACCGGTCTTCAATCGATCATCGCGAACATGAAGCCCTATCACGACCTGACTGATTTCGCGCCCGCTCACTGTATCCAGGTGAATAACTGCGGGATCAAGGAAGGATATCCGATCCGTCAGGATATCTACAGGCCAAAGGGACGGCAGGATTATTCTTTGCTGTATGTCGCCTCCGGGTGGATCGAGGTCAGCCATCAGGCGCGCATGAACCGTTTGACAGCCGGCAAGTGGATCCTGTATATGCCCGGCGTTCCTTACGTGAACCTGTTCTCCTCGGAAGGGGACCCTACCGTCTATTATGTCTATTTTACAGGTCACGGCATCCACGAGACCATGGCGCTGTTTGAGACCGACTCTTCCCTGATCTGTGATATGGAGCACGGTGCCGCTCTGCAGACCCTGTTCCACCAGATGGTGCATCTGTTCCGGCCCATCAAGGCTCTCAACGGCCGCCATCCGGTATCAAAGCCCGGGATCAACGGCCTGCTGCTCCAGATCCTCGATCTGCTGCTTCAAAGCAGGGAACAGGAGAAAAGTCCCGGCAGCAACACGCTGATCCCGGCTATGAACTACCTGGTGGAGCATTTTCGTGAGCCCATCACCCTGGAAGAATGCGCCAGGACCGTCCAATTGAGCGTGGGGCGGTTCGGGCATCTGTTTACCGAGTATTACGGTATCTCGCCCCATCGATTCCTGCTGTCCCTCCGCCTCGACGAAGCCAGGGATCTATTGATCAATTCCGGCATGAGCATCAACAGAGTAGCGGAAAAAACCGGCTTCCTGGATCCCTGTTATTTCAGCCGTCTGTTCAAAAAATACACAGGTCTCACCCCCAAGGAATACAGGAGCCAGAAAGGCGGGGAGACCCCATGACATGGTCGAAAATCAGCAGAAAAGTACAAATCCGCAACGATTTTATCGATATACACCCTGTTCCTTCTATGCTATCATTTAATCAACATCAAGTGTATCGCATATAGAACGACGACATCGTCATATATCGTTTCCTTCCTTCAGACTTTCGCGCGGAGGGGATCACATGGCAGCGAGTTCCAAACGGATGAGGACGAAGCTCCCCTGGAAAAAAGAATTGCAGCGGTACTGGGCAGCGTATTTGATGCTGCTCCTGCCCCTTGCCGTCCTCATCATCTTCAAATACATCCCGATGTACGGCGCGCAGATCGCTTTCAGGGATTACAAACCCACTCTGGGCATCACAGGCAGCCCCTGGGTGGGCCTCAAGTATTTCCAGAAATACGTCGATCTGAACAACCCCTACTTTATTCAGACCATGCGCAACACCCTGGTGATCAACGGATACTACCTGATCACTTTCCCGCTGGGGCTCATTTTCGCGCTGTTCCTGCAGTACTGTCCTTTCCGGAGATTCAGCAAGTCTGTGCAGATGATCTCCTACGCGCCCCACTTCATGTCCATCGTGGTCGTGACCAGCCTGTGCACACAGTTCCTCAACCAGCGGTTCGGCGTGATCAACGCCCTGATATCCCTGTTGGGCGGTACCCCGAGGAACTTCATGGGCGACCCCGCGGCTTACCCTCACATCTATGTGTGGCTGGGCACCTGGCAGGATCTGGGTTTCAATTCCATCATCTTCATCGCGGCCCTGAGCGGCATATCCGAGGAACTGCACGAAGCGGCCGTGATCGACGGCGCCGATCTCTTCAAAAGGATCTGGCACGTGGATATCCCCGGTGTGCTGCCCACATTCTGTATCCTGCTGATCCTGAAGGTCGGTTCCCTTCTCACTCTGGGGCATGAAAAGACCCTTCTCCTGCAGAACGACCTGAACCGCTCCGCGTCCGAGATCATCGCCACCTATTCCTACCGGATCTCTCTGGCCGCCAATTCAAGGCCGCAGTGGTCCTACGCGGCCGCCATCGGTCTGTTCACATCCGTCGTGAACATGATCATGCTGTTCATCATGAACGGGTTCACCAAGAAGATCAACGGGAATTCCCTGTGGTAAAGGAGGGGGTCAGATGGACGCGTCGAACAGCCTGAAGCGCGGCAGGCTCCGCCATCGCGGCAGCAGCGCGCACCGTTACTTCACCCGCGGGGACAAGGTCCTGCTGGGATTCATCACCCTGATGCTCGTATTCTCCTTTGTCGCGGTCCTGTATCCCCTGGTGTACGGCTTCATTTCCAGTTTCAACAAAGGCATGCTCCCCCTCACGCTGATCCCCAACAGGATCACGCTGGCGGGTTATGAGGTCTGCCTCCAGTACAGCTATCTGTGGCAGGGCTTCCTCAACTCCATCATCTATACCACCGTGGGCACGGCCATCGCCCTGGTAGTGACCATCTGCTGCGCCTACCCCCTCAGCCTGCCCCTGAGACTGGGCGGCGTGATGACGGGCATCTGCATGTTCACCATGTATTTTGACGGCGGCCTCATCCCCACTTACCTGTGGATCAAGCAGCTGGGCGTGTACAACTCCATGTGGGCACTGGTGCTGCCCGCGTCACTGTCCATCTACAACATGATCGTGATGAGGACCTATTTCAAGACCGCCATCCCCGCCGACCTCCGGGAAGCGGCCGAGCTGGACGGCGCGGGCGAGATGACCTACCTGGTGCGCATCGTGCTGCCCCTGTCCCTGTCGGTGATCGCCGTCATCGGTCTGTACTACGCCTCCGCGCTGTGGAGCAGTTATTTCCAGGCGTCGATCTACATCAAGGACCGCGAGAAGCTGCCGTTGTCCAACGTGCTGCGCACGATCCTCGTAGGTTCCGAGAGTTATGGTTCCGAAGGCTCGGTGGACTCCATGACCGCCGAAAAAATGGAGGAACGCCGGGACGTGATGAAATACTGCGTGATGGTGCTGGCCACGGTGCCCATGATGTGCATCTATCCCTTCGTACAGAAATACTTCGTCAAAGGCGTCATGGTAGGCGCCGTCAAAGGATAGTTCTTAGCGGCACATGCCCTTCACCGCCCGAACGGAGGGGCCTTGTCGGAGGCCGTCTCCATCCGGCCGGGGATCGGGAAAAGCCGTAAGAATAAAAATGAATAGGAGGAAGACCCAAATGAAAAAAATCGTCGCGATCGTGCTGGCCCTGATGCTTTTGATCCCTGCCCTCAGCTTCGCTGAGATCAAACAGGCGACCGTCGAGGAAGTGCTCCCGCTGATGAGCGAAGCCAAAAAGCTCTGTGAGCCCGGTGAAGTCACCCTGAAGATCATGGCTGTGGTCAATTCCGCCGTGGACACCTGGAAGGATATGACCGTGATGAAGGCCTATGAGCAGATCACGGGCGTCCATGTGGAATTCGTCGAGATCGACGGCACCGACATCGATCAGAACATCCGCCTGACCGTCATGAGCATGAAGGACGACCCCGACGCGGTCGATGTCATCATGTTCACGATGCCCGGCACCGACATGCTGATGGATTACGGCGAGGACGGCACCCTGCTGGCCCTGAATGACCTGATCAAAGAGAACGCTCCCAACGCCCAGGCCATGCTGGATAACGTAGAAGGCCTGAAAAGCATGGTCACCGCGCCCGACGG
>CADCQZ010000218.1 GCA_902803675.1 uncultured Eubacteriales bacterium | reverse complement strand
TCAAGGCCCAGGAACATGGCGTTGAACACGCTCAACAGGTCCCCGTGGGACACGATGATCACGTTTTCGTGTTCGTCCGCCATCATCTCCTCAAAGAAGGGCCTGAGCCTGTTCCAGACGTCCCGGCGGCTCTCCGCGTCCGAAAAGAGCCGATCGTCCACGGTCTTCTCATCACGCTCCAGGTTTTCCTTCAGCCACTGAACGCTCCTTCCGCAGCACCTGCCCAGGTTGCGTTCCCGGAGCTCGGGCCTTAAGACCGGCTCCGCGCCCAGTTTGGCCGCGATGGGGCCCGATGTCTGTTTCGCCCGCTTCAGGTCGGACGAATACAGGACGACGTCCTTCCCTTTAAGCTCCCGGGCCAGGCTTTCCGCGACGCGTTCCGCCTGCCGCTTTCCCGTTTCCGTCAGGTCCCAGTCCGTCCAGGAGCCCACCATGCCGTTCACATGGTGCTCCGACTGGGTGTGCTGTACCGTGAAGATCCTTTTCATGAGTCGTCCCTCCGTCATCGGTCAGGAGCCCTGATCGGCCTTTGCCCGTGCGCTCTTCTCGAATGCCAGGCGCGGGAAATCGTCCTCCTCCACGTAGATGGTGCCGCAGTGGACGAACCCCAGCTTTTTTAAAAGCCCCTGCATCACGACGTTGTCGCCGTGGGTGTCGATGCGCAGATGCCCGCACTGCTCATAGGCCCAGGTGATGCAGAAAGCGCCGATCCCCCTTTGGGACCCGTCCCCCGCGATGCGGTGCACCACGCCGTAGGGGCTTTCATCGCGCCACGCCCCGTCCGTGATATCCCGGTAGGTCGGCTCGATATCCTCTCCCCGGATAAAGTAGAAGGTGCCGATGACCTTCCCGTCATCATCCACGCACACATAGCTGTCCCCGTCCCGGATATCCCGGCGGATCAGATCCTCCGGGGGCCAGTTCGTGGGCCCCCACTGGTTCGGGTTCCCGTGCTCGGCCATGAACTTCCGGGCGTACGCGTAGATCTCCATCATCCTGCCGACGTCCTGCATGGTGGAATGCCTGATCTTCATAGCTCCCTCTCCTTTTATCACATCAAAGATGGATGGTCCAGCCGGTCTCGATCTTGCGGCGCACCGTCTTCATGGTCTCCGGGTCCAGATGGGGCCAGTCCCCCACTTTCCGCGCCCTGTCCGTCACGAAATGGGCTTTTTCCGCGCACAGCGCAATGGGCGTGTCCGCCAGGGAGTCGGAATAGAAGTTGTCGATCACGGGGAAGCCCTGATCGATCATGCAGCGGGCCTTCCCTTTGGCGTACATCAGGTTGTCCAGGAACACGCCGCTCTCCGGGTCGTACTCCGTAGCCGCCAAACGCACGTTGAGCCGCTTCGTCATCGGGCTGATCACGCAGGCGGGCGACGCGGTGATGATCAGGTCGTCCTCCCGCTTCTGCTTTAAATACCAGGCGGCGATCCTGTGCTGGTTTTTGTCCCAGAACTTTTCGATCTTCCCGTCGAGATCCCGCACCTTGCCCAGGAAGCTGAAGAATTTCCGCATCATCGCGGCGCGGGTCATCTTTCCCCGTTTGTACAGGATCAGCCACCTCAGCGCCCTGGGGAAAAAGGTGAACCACAGCGCGGGCTGCCGGTCCATGCAGTAAAAGGCGAAGCCCACGATGGCGTCCCCCGCGTAGATCGTCCCGTCAAAATCATATACGTTCATGGATATCCTCCTTGCTGCCGGAATGGACGAAACCCGGACGGGATATGCCTTTCATATCCGGGACCGGCAGGCACCGCGGCACCGCCTTCAGGCAAAAGGTGGGTCTATGGTAACACGCCTCCTGACGGAAAGCAAGACGCGATCAAAACCAAAAGGACGGGACAGGACCGGTATCCCGATCCCAAGTCCCGTCCTCTCCGATCCGGTCAGATCCTCAGAGGATATAACCGGCGCTCATGTCCAGGTAGGTCACGTCGATATCGTCCCCGTCGCGCTCCAGGACGATCATCACATCACCGCTCACGAAGGCTTCGGCGCCCCATTCCGGCCGGCCGTCATCGTCCACGGCGAAAATGCCGTTGCCCAGCATGTTCAGGTCCAGGGCCGTCGCTTCACCGTACAGCGCGGTGAGTTCCGCCTTGAGGGAATCATAGTTCACGCGGCGGGCGTCATGATCCACGCGGATGGCCGCCAGCTTTTCGTCCACGAACAGGTAGGTCAGGTCAGCGCGGACGCCGTTCTCGGTGACGTTCTCATACTCCGCTTCCATGAAGTCCACGGGGCCGTGGGTGCGTTCCCGGTCGATCTCGCAGCGCCCGGGCTCGGAAGCGATCACCTGGTCCATCGTCATGCCGAAGGTGATGCCGTTCCGGAAAGTGAAGGCGCTTTCCGCGCCCGCGGGTACCATGGCCGCCACGGCCAGCGCCAGTAAGAGCATCAGAGCAGTCAGGGTCTTCATCATCTTTTTCATCGTTTTTTCCTCCTTAAGATCGAACTTTTTTTCTTTCGTTATTGCCCGGTTTTCCCGGGGACACGTATAAAATATCACACCGTCTGTCACAGACGTGTCACACGGTGCGCTTAGCTTTCGCTGCGCTGCGCTTAGCTGGTATGGGGGAATATCCAATACTCCCCCATAGAGCCCCTACGGCCAAATGCCTCATTCACTCGCGGATCACGAGGCGCGTTTGCGCGCAAACGCTTAACCGTGACCACTCGCTCATATCGTCATTTGTTTTGTAGAAATTCAGCGGGGGCTGAATTTCACGAAAACCGCCGGGAGGCCGCCGGTTTTCGATTTAAGCCGCTGCGGCGGCAGAGCGTCACCAAACAGGAAGGCCTTGGTTGAGAGCAGGGCTGTCCCTGATCGACAGTGAAATGCGCTTCGCGCGTGAAATTGCTTCGCAGTGAAATTTCACCTGCGGGTGAAGTGAAATGTACCTTCGGTACGTTGCGGTACAGATCCCTGGCGGGATCTGGTTTGATCAGAAGGAATGACGGGGCGTTTACGATTCGTTCACCATTCATGGAAGGCTGACCGCTCCACACCGTGTCATCCTTGCGGAACTGTCCAAATCT
>CADCQZ010000217.1 GCA_902803675.1 uncultured Eubacteriales bacterium | reverse complement strand
GCGTCGAAGGGAGATACCTTCAGGATGCCCTCCGATGAGAGCGGGCAACCGTACTGATCATAATGAAAGGAGCCATGACCATGAAATGCTATGAGGGAAAGATCCTGACCGTGAACGGGAACAACGCCGTGCGCCGATACCTGGTGGAGGACAAGGGGCGCATCGTGTTCGTGGGCGACGTGCTGCCGGCGGAATACGCCGGAGCGGAAAAGGTGGACCTGGGGAGCCGCGCCCTGATCCCGGCCTTCGTGGACACGCACCAGCATTTCGCGTCCTTCTCCACCTTCCGGGCGGGGCTCAACGTGATGGACGCGGAGAGCAACGCGCAGATCATGGACATGGTGAGGGATTTCGTGAAGCGGTCGAAGGGGAACACCCTGATCTGCTTCGGAGCCTCCCCCTGGTCCGTGAGGGAAGGGCGGCTCATCAGCCGGGAGGAGCTGGACGAGGTGTGCCCGGACAAGGAGATCATGGTGGTGAAATACGACGGGCACGCCTGCATCGTGAACAGCAAACTGCTGAAAAAAATGAATGATAAGGTGAAGGACCTGCGGGGCTATCACCCGGACACGGGCGAGATGAACCAGGAGGCGTTCTTCAAGTTCTCGGACTACATATCCGGGTCGCTGTCCCTGCCGGAGCTGTTCGGCAACATGATGGACGCCGTGGACTTCATGGCCTCAAAGGGCATCGGCATGGTGCACACGGTGAGCGGCGTGGGCTTCCCCATGGACCTGGACATCACGCTGGAAAAGGCCTTCGCCCGGTCCCTCACCAACGGGTTCCAATTGAGGGTGTTCCCCCAGCCGATGAACGTGAAGGCTGCCCTGAAAAGAAAGCTGCCCCGCATCGGCGGGTGCTTTGAGAGCGCCCTGGACGGGTGTTTCGGATCCCACGACGCGGCCATGCTGGAGCCCTACTGTGACGAGGAGGGCGGCACGGGCGTACTGTATTACAGCGACGAGAAGGTGACCGCTTTCTGCAAGGAGGCCAACCGGGCGGGGCTGCAGATCGAGATGCACGCCATCGGCGACCGGGCCTTCGACCAGGCCGCCCGCGCGCTCAAGGCCGCCCTGGACGACTGTCCCAGGAAGGACCACCGGCACGGCATCATCCACGACTGCCTGCCCACCGAGGAGGGCATCCGCATCTGCGCCGAGTACGGCATCCAGATGCCCGTGCAGAGCGCCTTCATCAACTGGAAGCAGGAGCCGGACGCGTATCTGGAGAGCATCATGGGCAAGGAAAGGTGCGCGAGGCTCAACCCGATCCGCACCTTTATGGAGAACGGGATCTGCGTATCCTTCGGGAGCGACGCGCCGTGCACCACGCCCGACCCCATCACGTGGATGGACCGGGCCGTGAACAACCCCGACCGGGACGAGGCCGTGGATATCAAAGACGCCCTGAGGATGTGCACCATCAACGGCTGCCGGGCCACCTTTGACGATAAGGAGCGGGGCAGCCTGGAGGAAGGCAAGATCGCGGACATGGTGATCCTGTCCGCCGACCCGTATGAAGTACCCAAAGAAGTGATCGCGGGCCTGAAGGCGGAAAAGCTGATCCTGGGCGGGCAGGACTATCGCAGCGCGAGGCGCCCGGTGATCCGGGCCATGCTGGAGGGCCTGACGAGCCGCAGCAAAGCGTACTGACGAAGGATGAGAAAGGCGGCGGCATGAGCGGCATGCCAAAACAAAAGTGCGCCCTGTGCGGGAAGGATCTGGACGGGAAGTTCACCTATCTGTGGGCGGGGCAGAAGATCTGCGAAAAGTGCTATAAGGCGAAAAAGCCCGGGGCGTTCTGCGCGCAGTGCGGCCGGGAGGGCCCGCTGTACCTGTGGGCGGGAAAAAGGTACTGCTCCGGATGCTACCGCGCGGTATCCGAGCAGGGGCTGTGCCGCATGTGCATGAAGCCCCTGGACGAAAGCACCGGGACGCGGTGGAAAGTGCTGACAGGATACGACGGGAAAAACAAAACATTCGCGCTGTGCGGCGACTGCGCCGCCGCCGTGGAGGAGCGGAACATCCGCACCGAACATGCCTTAAGAACAACGCCGGAATACAAGCTGCACTACAACGCGCGCAAAGTTCCGCCGGAGCCCTGCGGGATCTGCGGAAAGATGACCCTGACCGACGTGATGAAGACCATCGGCCTCCCGGGCCGCGAAAGGAAAGTGTGCCCAAAGTGCGCGGACACGTTCTTCACCCCCGACGGGAAGGAGTACCGGCATGAATTTGCGCCGATCCTGTTCAACGGGGCGGACGTGATCCCCGTCACGAAGGCGATCACCGCCCGGTCCCTGGTGGAGACCGCGCCCTGGTCCCGGGACACGGTGATCCCGATCACGGAGGACACCCTCACCGTGCGCGTCATCGAGGGCGGCGAGACTGTGCGCGAATACGAGATCGGGCCCGGTGCCGATCGGCCGAACAAGGGACAGTATCTCCACCTGCGCGCCGGGATCGGGCACGTGAAAGAGCCATACGTCGCCAATGTCCTGACGCTCAGCGGCTATATCGCCCCCGCGGCCGACGAAGTTCCCGATCCGTGGATGCCGCAGATCCGCATGGAGGCCTACATCTCCGGAAGCGGGCGGGACAGCTTCCTCGCCCGCCTGTATAAGGGATCACTGCCCGAAGTGAAAGGGCTGGTATACCGCGGCGAGCCCGCTCCGGAGACAAAAATACTGGTGGGCTGGTGCCCGGAGTGCCTAAAGTCCTTCACCTTCACCGCGTGCCCGCGGAGACCCGCGATCTCGCATGTGATGTATTCCGAGGACGGGGACGACCTGATATTCCTGACGGCGGTCGGCAAGCTCCCCGTCGAGGTCGTCAGATACGGGCTGTTCATGTGGAACGGAAAAAAGTACAGCGTGAACTATCCCTTCCGCTGCCCCAGGTGCGGCGCGCCCTATGTGGATCACACAGAGAGCGGACTGCTCGGCGGCAGGGAAATGGCGGGGTGCCTGCTGCCGGGGCATACTCCCGGGATGGTGGACCTGACGCAGGAGGGGCTGCGCTTCGTCTTCAACAAAGAAGACGGGGTCATCGAGATCGGGCCGGAAGAAGACTTGATCGATCCCGAGGGTCGAAAAGTTCGATAGCGCTCAAGAGCGAAAGCGGCTCTTAAAGATATTGACTCCGCGGGCGGCATGATATATCCTTAACACCGGACACCGCGGACGGCGCGGCGCGCGCCCGGCGGGAAGAGTCCGCCGCGATTTACGGGCTGAGGGATCGGCCCTTTCCAAAGAGGACATACATGAGCATCCTGGTACTGTTCAGCCTGATCGTGAAGAGCTTCGGGGCCGTGCTGGAGATCGGCTCCCAGGCGCTGATATCCCGGATGTGGAGCGTGGAGACCTACGGCACCTACGCCTTCTTCATCTCCATCGCCGACGGGATCTACTCCCTGCTGTTTTCAGGCATCGTCAAGTTCAACAACTACTATATCCCCCAGGGGAAGGACATCGGCCCCTTCAGGCGCAAATACTACCTGTGGTACGCCCTGCCCCTGTGCGCGGTCGGCGTCGCGGTGAGCCTGTTCACCGGGGACGTGATGAGCCTGTGCGCCTTCGGGGTGGGTTTTTCCTGCCTGTGCGCCATGGACTTCAGCTCCAGGATGATGAGCTTCGGCCGGTTCAGGCCCGCGCTGATCGGCGAGTACTGCGTGGGCAGGTCCTTCGTGATCATCGCTATCCTGATCTTTGCCTTCACCGGCGTGAAGCAGATATGGGTGCTGTATGTGATCTACGGCCTGCAGTTCATCGCCGCGCTGGCCTTCTATAAGATCGCCGCGGGAAAGAAGGCCTTCCCCGCCCTCACGAAGGCGCCGGACAATGACACGCTGCCAAAATACGTGATCTTCCAGACCTCCGAGATCGCCCACACCATCATCATGCAGACCTCCGTGATCGTGCAGTACCTGTTCGGCGGGGCGTTCCAGACCGCGCTGATCAGCATCGTGCTGATCGTGAGGAAGTTCATCAATTTCATCTCGGGCCCCACATCGAAACTGTATCAGCCCGAGTTTGCCAAGAAGTACGCGGCCGGCGACAAAAAGGGCCTGGCCAGGGTGTACGCCCAGATCACGCGGATCCAGATGTGCGTGATGATGCCCATGTTCACGATGCTGGTGATGCGGCCGGAGCTGGTGCTGAAGGTATTCAATCCCAAGCTGATGCCCTACGCCTGGCTGGTGCGGGTGACATCCTTCGTGTTCCTGAGCATGATCACCTTCGGGCCCACCTACAGCTTCCTGCCCATGACGGGCAACGAGAAGATCGACTCCTTCGTGAACTGGACCAGCGTGATGATCATGTACCTGACCATGTTCCTGTTCAGGGAGGATCAGTATTTCGTGGTGATCGGGTTCTGCACCCAGATCATCTACATGAATTTCTTCAAGCTGATCATCTACATGCGGTATATGAGATGCCTGCCCATGCCGGTGAAGGATTACGTGAAGACCGGGCTGATCTTCGCCGCGGCCTGCGCCGCCATCCATTTCCTGCCCACCAGGCTCTACATCGCCCTGATCGTGTGCGCCGCGCAGTTCATCGCCGATTTCGCGCTGGTGTTCCCAAGGGAGGACCTGAAGGCGCTGATGGATAAGCTGCGGAGCCGGGTGAAGCACGAGTAAGAGCTTCCGAAACCTCCCGCGCATATAAACAGCGGACAGCGGCCCATGCCGCTGCCCGCCTTATTTGTATCGGGATACGCTTTACCGATCAGGCGCCGGTCACTTTTTGACCGTGATCTTCACCTTCACGGTTTTGCCGCTGCCGTCCTGCGCCGTGCAGGTGATCACGCAGGTGCCGGGAGCCTTGGCCGTCACTTTGCCGGTCTTGCTCACGGTGGCGACCGACTTGTCGCTGGTGGACCACTTCACCTTCTGGTTGACCGCGGTGGAGGGAGCCACCTTCTTGACCGAAAGCTGGAGAGTGGCACCCTTCCTGAGGGTGGCTTTGGTCTTGTTGAGGGTGATCTTTGAGACCTGCTTGTCCTTGACGGTGATCTCGCAGGAGGCCGAAGCGCCGCTGCCGTCCTTCGCCGTGCAGGTGATGGTCACCTTGCCGGGCTTGAGGGCGGTCACCTTGCCGTTCTTGTCCACCTTGGCGATCTTAACGTTGCTGCTCTTCCAGGTGACAGCGACATCATCGCCGTCCTCACTTGTCACGGTGGCGCTCAGCTTCAGGGTGGGCTTGAGCTTCGAAGCCGTGCGGGTCAGGGTGGCCGCGGACTTGTTCAGCTTGACCTGGGTGCCGCCGGCGGGATCCCTGCCCTCGCCGCGGGTGAGTTTGATGGTCAGGTAGGCCCTGTTCTCCCCGACGGCATAGCAGGTCTTGCCGTCGACAGTCCTGAGGCTGTAGTCATAGGTCGCCACAAGGATGGTGCCGGTGCTGCCTGACAGATACTTGGACGCTTTGATAACGATGTTGTTGCCCAGGGAAGTGTAATAAACGCTGCTGACCTTGTCGGGCATCACCACGGCGCCGTTGCTGCCGCCGACGAACCAGGTCAGCGAATCGGTCTTGATGCGCAGGAAGGTGTTCTCATAGGCCGTGACGCTGACGGTCTTGTCGGAATACCCGGAGAAACGGATCTCCTGTATCACGTCGCCGGACCGGGGATCGTCCTCACCGTCCAGCACGGCGATCGTGACGGTCCTGACGTATTCGCTCTCATAAAAATCACCGTTATCCGCGCGCCAGACGCTGGATACGCCGTACTCATGCGTGCCGTCGGAAGCCGTGAAGCTGACGGAAGCCGTCGCGGTGACCTCCTTGTATTTCCAGGTACCGCCGATCTTCTCATAGATCGAATACAGATCGATCGCCGTGACGGGATCCCAGGAAAGGCTCACCCGGCTGTTCACGGCCGTGGCTTTGATCTTCGTGGGATTGTCGATCCAGTCGACATAATAGATGGATTCAGGCGCGCTCTCATTGCGGGACACGTTGTTCACGAGCCGTTCCTGTTTTGTGCCCACGGAATAAGTGCCGGCCGCCATCGCGGCGGTGCACACCATCACCGTGAGGGCGATGAGAAGAAGACAGACCAAACGTTTTTTCATAGACATGCGCTCCTTTTTTCTTTTTTTCGATCCCGCCCACTCCGCTTCAGATCAGCCTCCGGGACGGTATCCTGATAAAAAGGATACAGAAAAAACACAAAAAGTCACGCGACGAAATGTATCATCCGCGCGTAAATAAGCGCACATCCCGTGACAGAGGACGAAAAATGCGTCATTTTCCCGACAAACGACGCGTCGCGCTAAAAAACACGCGCGAAAACAGGCCG
>CADCQZ010000216.1 GCA_902803675.1 uncultured Eubacteriales bacterium | reverse complement strand
TATCTGGCGGCACTGGGCGGTGTTAATGAAGAGCTGTACGACGCGGCGCGGGTGGACGGCTGCGGCCGATGGGCCCGCATCTGGCATGTGACCATCCCCGGCATCACCCCGGTGGTGACCATCATGATGATCCTGGCCATGGGCAGCCTGGTGGAGGATGATTTCGACCAGATATTCAACCTGCTCAATGACGCGGTGCTCAATGTGGGCGACGTGCTGGGCACGTTCATTTACCGGCAGGGCGTCAAGAATCTGGATTACGGCTACGCCACGGCGGTGGAGCTGTTCCGCAATCTGATCTCTCTTGTGCTGGTGCTCAGCGCCAATTATTTCTCCAAGCGTGTCAACGAGTACGGCCTGTGGTAAAGGGGGGAGAGGTTTGATCGCTTCCGGAACGCGCAGACCGCGCAAACACAGGATCTATGAGAGCAAGGGGGAGCCCTATTTTCAGGCTTTCCTGATCCTGTTCTTCGCTGTGCTGAGCATCACCTTCGTTTATCCTTACTGGCATGTGCTGGTCAATTCCTTCACCACGCCGAATTACGCGTCCGCCTCCGGCTTCAGGCTGTGGCCCAGGGAGTTTTCCACGGACGCATACCGCCACATGCTCAGCGCCAGCTTCCTCTGGAGCGGATATAAGAATACGCTGATCGTCGTTTTCCTGGGATGGGCCCTGTCCATCACCGGCGTGGTGCTGGCGGCTTATCCGCTGAGCAAAAAGGACCTGCCTCTGAGGGGGCTCTTCACCACCATCATCCTGGTCACCATGTTCGTTTCCGGCGGCATGATCCCCACCTATCTGCTGGTGAACAACACCCTGGGGATGCGCAACAGCTTCTTCGCCATCGTGCTGCCCCACTGCATCAGCACCTCCCACGTGATCATCGCCCGCAACTATTTCATGACCCTGCCCAACGACCTGGAGGAGGCCGCCACCATCGACGGGGCCAACTCCTGGCAGGTGCTCTGGCGGATCATGCTCCCCCTGAGCGGTCCCATCCTGGCCACCATCAGCCTGTGGGTGATCGTCAGCAACTGGAACGCATATTTCAACTGTCTTCTGTACATCACCAAGCCCGAAAAGTTCGTGCTGCAGGTGGTGCTGCGCCGGATCATCCTGACGGACTCCAAAGAGATGACCGCCGCCAGTGAGGCGGTGGCCAACGCCACGGATACGGATATCGTGACCCTCCGCGCCGCCTCCATCATGCTGGCCACCATCCCGATCATCTGCGTGTATCCCTTCCTGCAGAAGTATTTCGTCAAAGGCGTGCTGATCGGTTCCCTGAAGGGATGAATGATTTCGTGCCCGATCGGGGCGGCAGCCCCGAAAATTAAATAAGGAGGTATCCCCATGAAGAAAAGCATTGCCCTGTTCCTGGCTCTGGTCCTTGTTCTCGGCTGCGCCGCCGGCGCTCTGGCCGAGGTGGATCTGAGCAAGTACGTGTCCGATCCGGCGGAGAAGATCACCATCGCCTGGCTGGCCGGTCACGACACCGACGCGATCCCCGAGGGCGATCACGTGGTCGCCTGGCTGGAAGAAAAGTTCAACGTGGACCTGGATGTATGGTTCGTGGAGCGCGAGAATTACGATGAGCTGCTCACCGCCCGTATCGCCGGCGGCGAGGTCCCGGACGTATTCATGCTGCAGAACGCCCAGCAGTTCTCCAAGTGGATCAAGCAGGGCGTCGTGATGGAGCTGCCCCTTGAGGTGGTCAAGCAGTGCATGCCCGAGAGCTATGCCTGGCTGATCGAGTATGATCCCGACTGCTTCAGCACCGTGTCCTTCGCCGGCAAGAACTACGGCCTGCCCCGTGTGAACGGCGACGGTTACTTCAACTACGCGCCCTTCTGGCGTTCCGACTGGCTGGCCAAGTTCGGCTACACCGACGGCAAAGTGCCCATGACCCTGGCAGAGTGCGAAGAAGTGTTCTACAAGTTCGCCAATGAGGATCCCGACGGTAACGGTGAAAAGGACACCTACGCCCTGAGCCTCACCGGCATGAATCCCGTCTTCGGCGCTTTCGGCGCGCTGCCGGACCGCTGGGTGGACGACGGTGAAGGCAACCTGATCTACGGCGCCGTGTATCCCGGCATGAAGGATGCCCTGACGCTGCTGGCCAAGTGGTACAAGGACGGCCTGATCGATCCCGAGTTCATCACCGGTGAGAACCAGGGCGGTTACTGGGCCCTGTCCGTTCCCTTCGAAAACGGCCAGATCGGCTTCTCCTCCTCCGGTGCCTACTATCACCTGGCGCCCGACTTCGACGGCCCCAAGAATGAGGAGACCGGCGAGGGCGGCGACTTCCAGCTGGGCAAGACCATGAGAAGCCTGTCCTTCCCCTATGAGGACGTGGCCATCGGTTACAACCCCATCGGACCCGACGGCAAGAACGGCGGCGTACAGTGGACGCTGACCACCGCCGAGGCCGTGTGCTTCAGCTACAAGCTGGCCGATCAGCCCGCCAAGCTGGCCCGCATCCTGGAGATCATCAACGACATCGGCTCCAACCTGGACACCTGGGAGAAGATCTGGAACTGGGATCTGGAATCCGACCAGTACGACTACGACGATCTGCTGGGCTGGGTCGCCAAGGAAGGCCATACCCGCGCGGACGAGGGTTCGCACACCAACATGTTCAACACCCTGCAGAATCCCTTCTTTGCAATGAAGGCCAAGCCCGCTCAGTACAACTGGGCTATGACGCT
>CADCQZ010000215.1 GCA_902803675.1 uncultured Eubacteriales bacterium | reverse complement strand
GAGTATTCCCGCTCATGATCTGCCTCATAGGCCTCATAGTCCGCGGGATCCACCGACGCCGGCAGCGAAAGCACCCGGTCCTGCGGCGGCAGGTATCCGCGGTACGCGCGGGTATGGACGATGAACGCCGCGGACGCGCTTTTGTACAGGGCTTTGTTCCCACTGTAAGCCATGCCGTGGCCGTTGCACTCGTAGCTGTCATCGGCCAGCCTGCCGATAAAGCGGGCGTCCTTCAGGATGCCCTGCACAAGGTCTGAATGCCGATAGCTTCTCATCATGCGATCCGATACCTCTGCAGCATGATCATCGGGGGATGGAGGTTCGTCAGTCTTCTTTTCGATCACTTCATAAAGGGGCCATGGGCGGCCCCGATGAGGCCTGTGATCAGTCTTTGGCGGTATTGCTGCGGATGCTGTCGGTATTCTCGATCAGCTGGCCGAAGCCGTAGGCGAAGAGGGAGCCGATCCAGGAAGCCAGGGAGCCGATGATGATGAACAGGATCCCCATCAGCGCGGTGGGCGCGGTGGCATAGGTGCCGTTGACGGTCAGCTGCATCTGGTTGCCCGCGGCCATGATCAGGATGCCGAACAGGACAGAGAAACCGATGCCGATCCAGCAAAGGACCTTCGCGATCTTCTTGATCTTACCGCCGATGTTGTTGAACATGATACTTTTTCTCCTTTTCTTTTTTGAAATTATCTCTTCAGCTTCCCTTCGCGGCGCGGGCCGCGTCAGTCAGCATGGCAGAGCGTGTTCGATGGGCCTTCCCGCGGCCCGGCGGAACGTTGGTATTCTACTCAAGGACCTATGCAGCGTCAAGTGTTTTCGGGATCATTTCGGCATCCGCCGCGCGGCCCCGGTCATGTCCACACGCCGGGGAGGACGCGAAGACCCGAAAGAAACTCGCAAAACTTGGTAATTACTGTTGCCGGTCCGGACATTTTTGATATAATGATCTGTGAGAATTTTCAGCCCGGCGCGGCACATGATCGAGGGGGGTGATCCCATACCTGAGGCGCTCGCGGTGGTGATCGAACTGGCCCTGTACGTCTGCGCCCTGTGGGTGCTGTTCTTCCTGTCGACTTTTTTGCATGAGCTCGGCCACGCTCTCGGATACATGCTCGCGGCGGGCGGCAGGCGCTGGCACATCAGGGTCGGATGGGGGAGGACGCTCCTGGACACAAAGCGGCTCACGGTGGGCCTTCTCCCTTTTGACGGTTTTTTCTCGCCGCCGGAGGAGGCCGGGATCGATACGACGGCCAAGCTGGTCGCGGTGCTTTCAGGCGGCCCGGCCGTATCTCTCATCCTGGTCATCGCTCTTCTCCTGGTCAGATCCAGGGGTGGTCCCATCCTGCCTTTTCTCGCTCCCGGCGCTGCCCGCGCCCTGATCGGCACCGCGCTCTGGGTCAACGTGTTCATCCTTATAATGTCCCTGATCCCCACGCGCTATTTCTTCGGGGAGATCAAAGGGCTGGAAACAGACGGCCTTCAGATCATCCATGCCCTCAGGGACCGTAAAGAGGACCGCGGATGAATGGGATGGCGCCGCCAAAGATAAAACCATGAGATATGATGCTATAATTGCGATGCGAAAGGTCCCAACATTTTTAAGACACAATTGTTGAGGAAAAAGAAGCGATATCCTGTCGCGGGAGGGAGGGGAGACACAGCTTTATCCACGGCCGGCAGTGTCAGATGAGGATAAAAAAGGGGCTGCCCCGATGCGGAGCAGCTCCTGACGAATGACCTTGAAATATCAGGATCTTCCTATTTTTCGAATATAGCCCTTGCCGCGCTCAGATGAACAGGGGCGGCTTTTGAAACGGCCGGTCCTTTACGATCTGCTTAAGGCCGGCCAGGCACTCATCCGCCTCTTCCTGTGTCAGATCGATCAGGGTCAGGGAGAAAAACGTGTCGCGGCTCACAGTTTCGTCCCAGCCGTCCCCCGGGAACTGATGCATCTCTTTTGCCAGCACATAATTCCCCCGGGAGCTCCGGCACAGGATCACGAACAGCTTCCAGCGGTATTGCGGATCCTCATAATGTTTGGTGCTCAGTACGCCGATGAACTGGAACGTTTCCCGGGAGTCCAGCATGCTGTAGGTCCGTCCTCTGGACAGTTCTTCCCGCCATGTGAATGAGATCACCTGATACACCTCTTCTTCAGCCCCTTGAAGGCCTTGCCGGGCCTCGCCTCGTCGTGCCTGTTATTCGGTCATCGTGCGGATAAAAACGACC
This sequence comes from uncultured Eubacteriales bacterium, assembly GCA_902803675.1. The sequence goes on along the minus strand of CADCQZ010000215.1, from coordinate 1,277 downwards.
GGGCAGCGGCAAGGACCCGCTTGGTGCCTTCATGCTCAAACACCTGCATGGCTTCTTTAAAGGGCAGCAACAGGATCTTCCTGATCTCTCCCTGCCGGGGGACGGGCATCTCCCCGCTGTATTCGGCCAGGAAGTACACCACCTGCTTATGCGTGCCGGGCTTTTCGGAAAGCTCGTATTCATCCGTTTCCCGGAATCCGGGCACGAACGCAGGGCGCAGGCCGGTCTCTTCCCGGATCTCCCGGGCCGCGGTCTGCGTTTCCGTTTCGCTGCCTTCCACGTGGCCCTTGGGGAAACTGTACGCCCCGGAAGCTTCCTGCACGATCACATACAGGATCTCTCCGCCGCGCCTTGTGAACACCACGGCGCCGCAGGACTTTTCCATGTTCACGGCTGTTTCTTTTCCATGCGGCTTTTCGCCGGTCATTTGATCAGCTTTCTCACGATCCACACCACCAGGCAGGATCCGGCGATGGAAAGAAGGATGCTGGTGACCCAGCCCCCGCCGATGCCGATCAGGTGTCCCAGAAATCCGCCGACGAGACCGCCGACCAGGCCCAGTATCACGTTCTTGAGGATGCTGCCGGAGTCGCCCTTCATGAGCTTGTTGGCAGCGAAACCGCACAGACCGCCGATGGCCAATGAAACGATCAGTTGGATCAGCATATCATTTCACTCCTTATTACCCGAAATAATTTTCCGGCAGTTCCGAAAAGGCCTTGCCGGGCCAGGCTTTGCGAGCGCAGGCAGCCCCTTCCTGTCAGTGAACCTCGTGCTTTTGTATCATCCGGAAGCGGACCAGCATGGCAAGCAATAAGATAGTCGTCCAGACAACACCGATCAGGCAGAGTCCTGCAGCGATCGCCCTGCCCGCGTAATCGTCACAGATGAAGGCGAAATACAGCCGTGACCACAGCATATGGGTCGCGAAAGTTACTGTGATATGCGTCATCCCCAACAGGATGATCTGTTTCTGGGTCACGGCTGCCTGGCAATTCAGCATGAACAGAAGGATGTGCAGTGCGGGCATGATGCCGATCATGATCAGCGCGCCCCCTGAATACAGAGCGGCTGTAAGGATCAGTGCGGCATTGGCTGCCAATGCCCAGCGAAATCGATGACGCATATTTGTATCCCCCGTCCATGCCATGTGATTCCAAAGAAAAGCGGCGGGAAAACCCGCCGCGGAATGGATCTTACTTCCCGAAATATCTCTTCAGCAGCCCGGCGAAGGCCTTGCCGTGCCTCGCCTCGTCCCTGGCCATTTCATGCACGGT
>CADCQZ010000214.1 GCA_902803675.1 uncultured Eubacteriales bacterium | reverse complement strand
TGCGCGCGCTGAACATCACGGAGGAGACCGCCGCGGCGGCGCTCCCGTCCGTCCAGGCGGCCGCCGCTTTCGGCTTTGGCCTGGCGGCCATGAACGTCATCGAACGTCTGTTCGCGATGCTGCTGCACATCGGGCTCACGGTCATCGTATTCTACGGCGTCGTGAACGCCCGGAAAGGGTATCTGCCGCTGGCGGTCGCTTTGCATATGGCGATGGACACCTTCCCGGCCCTGTACCAGAGAGGCATCGTCCCGCTGTGGTCGGTGGAGGTTTGGGCCGCTGTGTGGACCTGTGTGGTCGTGATCATCGCTGTGAAGCTCTACAGGGGATCCAAAGTCCCGTCATAAAAAGGGCGGTCCGCCCCTTGCTGTCGGCAAAACGGAGCGGGGGCGCCTGTCGCGGAGGAAGAATAATGTATCGAACAAGCAGCCCCGGCCTGACGGCCGGGGCTGCTTTGATACCTCGATATTTCTGCTGGGTATTTATGAGATGATCATGGCCAGGCAGTTGGTGCTCACCATGCCGAAAGCCAGCATGGCCGTGCCGAGGAACACGCCGGCATATACGCTGTTGGTCTTCCTGCGCAGGTATACGGCCAGGGCGGAGGCGATGGCGAACTGCGGGAGCAGGTTGGTGAGCAGATCCAGATAGAAATGGGCGAAATTGCCGGTGTAGAAGGGACGGTTTGTCCTGAGCGTGATCTCGTGGAAAGCCAGCAGCAGGATCATGCCTGCCAGGCTGACCAGGGTGCCGAGGATGATGCTCTTTACCATGCCCTTGGTGCCGTCGCCGAAATCCATGATGCCGCCGCAGAGCATGAACAGCGCGAAGTAGGGCAGTATCCCCAGGAAGTACCAGGGCATGGTCGCGGACCTGGCGGCGTTGAAGGGGCGCAGGCTGTTGGTCCACACATGGATATCGGTGTTGGCGAAGCGGAATATCAGGGTGAGCACAAAATAAGCGAAGAGGAAGAGGATGAGGGCCAGCAGGGCAGATTTGAGGATGTGGCCCGGATGGAAGCCCTTTTCGTCGGAGGTGGCGAGGCCGTAATACCTGGCGTCGGCCCCCAGTTTCCTGCCTTTCAGGAAGTGGTATGCCGCCAGATACACCAGCAGCGCGCAGGCGCTGAAGAGCATCCAGATCAGGTAGCCGTTGGGCGTGGTGCCCAGCTGGAACAGGGAGTTGGAGGCCATCTTGTTGCCCACGGCCGTCCCCGGGAAGAAGAAGATCACGGGGATCAGCGTGAGGATCAGCCCCCAGATCCAGAAAGCACGGCTGCCGGCTTTGAGCCCGGCGGACTTCGCGGGGGCTTTCAGCTTCAGGCTGCTGAACAGGCTGGACTCGATCAGGAGACCGCCCAGGCCGAACAGAGCGCCCACCAGGCCGATGATCATCACGATATGGGCGAAGATCTTCCAGCCGTAGATCAGATCATCGCCGGGAAGCGGATTGGGCGCGCCCATGGCGCTGGATACGGATTCCGTCAGCGCCTTCATGAAGGGGCCGGACACCATATCGTCCTGGTGCGTCTGGTTCAGGGGAATGAAGATACGGGCGGTGCGGTCCTCCCAGGAGCCGTACAGCTGGTTGGGCACGATCTTGTCCGTGCCGAAGATCCCGCACAGGAAGGGATCGGTGTACATCTCATCGAAGGTGTTCAAACGGGCCAGCAGGCCTTCATCGTGTTCACCGGAGATCTGGACGAAGCTGAAGTCGTAGTCAGCGGCGGCGTCGGCAAAAAGAACGTCGGATACCACCATGCTCACCGGACGCACCAGGGACAGCCGGTAGCTGTACAGGGATCCCATGGAGTGGCCCCCCACACCGATATTGTTCCTGTCCACGAAATCCAGGCCCGCGATGTGATCGTAGATGGTGTCCAGCTCCATCGCGCCGTCGGGATTGGTCCAGTACTGGGACCGGGGGTCGGCGTCGGTGTCGCCGCAGCCGGAATAGTCCGCCAGAGCGACCACGAAACCCCGCCGTGCCAGTTCCGTGGCCCAGGGGCTGCCGATATCCGAGGGACAGTCGCCGCCGGGCACCACGATAAAGGCCGGCGCGGGGGACTGGGCCGTCGCCGCGTTGGGAATGAACAGATTGGCCGTGACCGTATAGCCGTTGTCGTTCACCAGATACAGCCTCTGTGTGTGGATCCTGCCGAAATCCTTGTCCACACCCACGGACAGCATGGCTCCCAGAAGCACGACGACCAGCGCGATCGCAAGAATGATACCGGATCGTTTCATCTTTTTCGCCTCCCAAATAAATGATTTGTGATGCAAATATATTCTACAAAATGTATTTACATCACATATAATACATCTGAACGAGCTGTCAGTCAATATCTTTCAGATGCGAATTATGAAAAAAGAGATCTCACCGAACTTGACAAGTTCGTGAGATCGGCATCATAATTAAACAGAATACGGGCATTGCCCGGGGATGAGTGAAGAAGGATGATCGTTTATGGGGACCGAATGGATGGGCCGGTATCGGCCCTTGGTAGCGGCGCTCGTCCGCCACTCCAATATCAATCAACGGGTTTCCGCCGTCTATGTTCCGGTGGCCGGGGACATCTGTCTGAGATCCCAGGAATGGCAGGTCTTCGAGTATATTCTGGAGCATATGGATGACGATCACCATATGAACATGATCTCGGAGCGGCTGGGCATTCCTCAGAGCACCTTTTCAAAGATCATCAAGACCCTGTGCGGATACGGCCTGGTGGATAAGTATCAAACCACGGACAACAGGAAAAACATCCTGCTGCGTCCCTCCGAAAAGGGCCTGAAGATCTATAGGGACCATTCCGCGGATATGGAACGGATCATTTTTGAACCTTTTTTCGGCGCCCTGGATGGGATGAGCGACGAGGAGATCCGGTCTTTCACCAAAGCGGTGGAACTGCTCAATGATCGTTTGGCCCACGGTGACGAAAAAGCATCGGAATTGAGAAAGCTGCCGTGATCGGATAAGGAGCGTGTTTGGCCGGTATCGGTTTGCCCGGGGGATCACAGGTTCAGCAGCACCAGCGCCGCCAGGATCAGGCCGAGCCCTGTCCACTGGCGCCGGTCCAGCCTTTCTCCGAATAAAAGCGCGCCCGCGGCTGTCACCATCAGGATGGTCCCCACGCTGAAGGAGGGATAGGCGAGGATGGCCGGCAGGCTGTTCAGGGCCTTCAGCAGAAAGTAGGAGGAGAAATAGTTCGGGATCCCGGCCAGCACGCCCGCCGCCAGTTCCCCGGGCCGGATCTTCTTTCCGTCCTTCCTCATCTCCGCGACGGCTAAAGCCGCCGTCAGCAGCGACGCGGTCATGAAAAGGAAGAAGAAGTACCGGGTATCCTCCTTTGGATCGCCCAGGCGCTCGAATACCTTGGCCATCCCTTCACTTCCGCCGCAGGCCAAAAGGGTGAGCAGCAGGATGGTGAGGGCGGCGCGGCTCTGCTTTTCACGCCCGTTCTTAGCTTCCCTGTCCCTGAGGTTCAGCACGACGATCGCGGCGAGAGATATGACGAGCCCCGCCGCCTGGTACCATGTGGGCGTTTCGCCGAAGACGAGGAAGCTCATCAAAAGAGGGATCAGAATACCCAGCTTGGAAAAGGCGGAACTGAGCGCCGCGCCGTTCAGGCGCACGCTGCTCTGCATCGTCACCAGGCCCGCCACGTACAGAAAACCGCTGATCCCGCTCATCAGGAGGGTGGACGGGGCCGCCGAATAGAACCTGTCTTTACCGGGCATCTGGATGAAGGCGATCAGGGTGCAGGTCAGATAGTTGCCCAATAACAGCCCGTAACGGGTCCCCTTCGGATCCTTGAACCATTTTAATACCAGTGTGAGGGCAGCGCTGGAGCATGCCGCTAAAACGATATACATCATAACGCGGAGATTGTAATGCTTAAGGCCGCGTCCGTCAAGAGAAACAGGGCGACGCCGTCTGTGATGATCCTTAAATCATTTGCATGGACAGCGGCCGGCTGGTATAATATCGACGGTATGTCAAAAGATGAGCGGTGAGGGATGGTATGAGAACGATCCATGTTGCCGCGGCTGTCATCCGTGACGGGGACCGGGTCTTCGCCACACAGCGCGGATACGGGGAATGGAAGGACTATTGGGAGTTTCCCGGCGGGAAGATCGAGCCCGGGGAGACGCCTGGGGAGGCCCTGCGCCGGGAGATCCTGGAGGAGCTGGATACAGTCATCACCGTCGGGGACTATCTCACTACGGTCGATTACGATTATCCGGGCTTTCACCTGAAAATGGACTGCTTCATGGCGGAAGTGGTCAAGGGCGGCTTGGTGCTCCGGGAGCATGAGGCCGCCCGGTGGCTCAGCCGGGAGGACATGGATGATGTCGACTGGCTGCCCGCGGACAGGACGATCATCGACCTGATAAAAACGAGAATGTAAGTGATGCGGCCGTATCAAAAAAAGGACCGCTGCCCGTGACTGTGATCGGGCAGCGGTTTATTTGTCGTGATGGAAGGGGTCATCAGGGCCGTACGCCGTTGCGGTACTCGCCGGGGGTACAGCCCGCGTGCTTTTTGAAGCTCTTGGAGAAGTGGGCCACGTCCGTATAGCCCACGCTCTCGGCCACCTCGTGGATGCGCCTGGCGGGATCGGTCAGGAGGGTCTTCGCCCTCTCGACACGGATGCGTCCCAGGATATCAAAAAAGCTTTCGCCGGTCTCCCGGTTCAGCAGCTTGGACAGATGCCACTGGCTGACGTACACATGATCGGCCACATCGCTGAGCGACAGGTGCAGCTCCGCGTAATGCTCTCCCATATATTTCAGGGCGGCCTGCACGATGAGATTTCCGGCCGGGCCGTCCTTTTCCTCCTCCTCCGGGCCTTCCTGCGGCAGGGCATCCAGCCGCGCGCACATCAGCGTGACGGCTTCGTTGATCTCGTTCAGGTCGCTGGGCTTGAGCAGGTAGCGGCACACGCCCAGATTGAGCGCCTGGCGGGCGTAGTCGAAATCCCGGTACGCGGTGAGCACGCTCATCTGCATCCGGGGATACTCGCTGCGCAGGGCGGCCAGCATGGTCAGGCCGTCCATATTGGGCATGCGGATGTCCGTGAACACGATATCGGGTCTCAATTCCCGGATGAGGGCCAGCCCGTGGGCGCCGTCATAGGCTGTTCCCACGACACGGCAGCCCATTTTTTCCCATGGGACCACACTGGAAAGGCCTTTGACGATCAGGCGCTCATCGTCGACCAATACCACACTGTACATCTTTGCTCACTCCTCAAAGGGGCGCAGGGCCATGACCCGCTCCCAGCATTCCTCCGGCGTCATGGAGCCGTTCGCCACGGCGGGCACGCACTGCAGCAGCCACACTTCCCGGGCTTTTTTATTCATCGCGTCCTGCAGGGGGGCGAGCATCCTCCGGCCCTCGGCCATACGCTCCGCGGAGTCGAGGAGCCTGCCTCCCAGCCCGTTATAGCCCAGGCGGCGCAGGCTGTCCTCCCGGGTAAGGGCGCGCAGGAGCGATACGGCGTCGTCCCGCCGGTCGCTGTCCCAGGCTTTCCTTGTCAGGTAAAAGCCCATGGAGACGCCGCCGATGTACTGGCCGGCCGTGCCGCTCCCGTCCCTTAAGGGCATGGGGAGCACCATGGTGGTATCCATGCTCTCCGGGGGAAGGGAGGGGGCCAGCCAGCTGCCGTCGAACTGCATGGCGGCCTGCTTGTTCCTGAACATCTCGGTGGACGCGCTCTCGTAGGTATATTCCGCGTTGTCCGCGAAAGCGCCCATCACATACAGCTCCCGGATCAGCGCCATGGCGCGGTACCAGGACGCGGGCACTTCTTCCAGGGTCCGGGGACGGGCCTGCTGCTCTTCCGCGGAGGCGCAGGCCAGAAGGGCGAACTCCGCCAGGTAGTGGGGGATATCGGAGAGGGATACGGCGATGGGCACGACCCCGGCCTCGCGAAAGGCTGCGACAGCGCTGACCAGGCTGTCCCAGTCATGGGGCAGGGGCACCCCGCAGCGCTCGAACACGTCGGTGTTCACATACAGCCCCTCCCAGTAGGACCGCACCGGCACGGCATAGACCCGGCCGTCGCTTTCCCTGAGCGCTTCGTTCTCCGGGAGCGCCATGGAGGGATAAGCCTCATTGATGTCGGATACGGGCACCACCTTGTACAGGATGGGGGCGGAGTCGGCGCCGGCCGCGAAAAAAAACAGCACGTCCGGCTCATTCCCCGCGGCGAAATCGTGCAGCACACCGGTCTTCCAGGCCTCGTCACTGGCGGACGAATGATCGATCACGGTGTTGCCGCTCTCGGTCTCATAGAGATTCAGGATATCCACATAAGCCTCCGCGGCGGTATCCGCCCCGGCGAAGCAGCTCACCGTGCGCAGTGTGACGCCCTCCGCGGCGGCGAAGGGGAAGACCATCAGCATGCCCATCAGGGCGGTCAGGATGCGGCGTGCGGTCATGATACCTCCCTCAATCCATGTCCTGCGGTACGTCCATGCGCACCACGGTGCGGTCCTTTTCGTCACTGAATACCTCGATGTCGGCCTGTCCGCTGTAGATCAGGCGGAGACGGTCGGCGATATTGGCCAGCCCCAGATGAGTGCCGGCGGTGGTCTCGCCCCGGAGGGCCGCGTCGATCTTCTTCCGGTCCTCCGGCCCGATGGGCTTTCCGGTATTGATGATCTCGATGCGCAGGCAGCGGCCGGTCTTCAGGTATCTCATTTCGATGATGCCGCCGCCCGCGGGAGCGATGCCGTGTTCCACCGCGTTTTCCAGCACGGGCTGCACTGTCAAAAGAGGCACCAGGCAGTCCATGGCGCTCCCGTCCGTCTCCCGGATCACCTGCAGGCTGTCCCCGAAACGCTGCTGCACGAAATAGATGTAGGCCTCGGCTACCTCGGTCTCTTCCTGCATGGTCACCATCCGCCTGTCCTGCCGGGCCATGCTGGCGCCCAGGAGCACGCTCAGGGAGCTCACCATGGCGGGGATGGTCTCGGATCCCTCGATCCGGGCTTCCCAGTTGATGGATTCCAGGGCGTTGTTGATGAAATGGGGGTTGATGCGGCTCTGCAGCGCCTGGATCTGGGCGTCCTTCAGGGCGATCTCCTCTTTGTAGGTCTTCTGGATCAATCCCTGGATACGGGTGGACATATTGGAGAAAGCTCGGCCCAGATCCCCCAGCTCATCGCCGCCCCGCATGGGCACGGTCACGCCCAGCTCCCCGCTCTCGATGCGGCGGCTGGCGTCGGACAAAAGGGAGATCGGCTTCACGATGCGCCGGCGCACATACCAGGCCAGCAGGATCAGCACGGGGATCAGCGCCAGGTAGATCACCAGCACCAGCCGGATGAACAGGTCGATCTGCCGGTACTGTACGCGCCTGTCCAGGCTGATCATCATGTCAAGATCGTAACCGTCGCCTTTCACGCGCCGGACGAGGCGGATGTCGTTCCCTTTTTCCGACAGGCCCTGGGGCAGTCCGTCCCAGTCAGTCCCGGTATCCCCGCCGCCGTCCAGGCATATCACGGGACTGGACTGCCAGGAGGCAGCCAGGGTGAGGAGGGGCTCAAACATCGTGTCCGCGTCGATCCCCAGCACCAGCATCCCGTACCGCTTCATGCTAAGGTCCAGAAGGTTGCGCACCAGGTAGAACCGGCCGGACCGGTACACGAACCGGTCGTCCGTATCGATCTCTTCCCCGAGCCTTAAGATCTCCTCCTGCAGGCCGGACACGAACGCCATGGCCTCCCGGTATCCCGACCGGGTGTAGATATAGATGTCCGGATCGGTCAGCGGGAAGAAAGCCGCGAAAGTGAACAGATCCTCCCGGCTGTACTTGCGCTCGATGTATCCGCGGGACAGGCGCATGAACTCCGCGTCGGCACTGTTTCCCGTGTGCCAGGCTTCATACGCGTCGGCCAGCTCGCCGTCGTAGATCACGTCCCTGGCCAGGCTGATGGCCCGCTCCACCCGCTGCTCGGTCATGGTCCAGGCGTGATCGGCTCCGGTCAGCAGCGCGGTCTCTGTTTTTTCACGCAGGCTCTTCATCAGCACCGTCTGGGTGAATACGCCCAGCAGCGTGGCCGGGAACAGGTAGCAGATCAGCATGATCGCCATGACCTGGAACCGCAGGGAGCGGAAGGGGGCGCCGCGTTTTCTATTCCGGGGATCCTTGTTCGATGCCATGACCGTTCCTCCCGGACAGGATCACGCGTCGAAGGGCAGTCCGGCGAAATCCGCCAGGGTGCCCACCAGGGTCTTGGCGTGGTGGATGGTATCGTCTTCGGCGAAGATGCGCACCCGGGGTTCCGTGCCGGAGAACCTGATGATCGCCCACGCGTCGTCAAAATACACCTTGCAGCCGTCCATATAGCTCACTTTTCGGACGGGATGTTTGAAGACAGGCAGCTGCCGGTCCTCCAGGATCAGTTTTTGTATGCGGGCCTTGTTCTCTTCCGTCAGGGCCCAGTCGAACTCGGCGGTGTGCATCTCCCCGTAACGGTCGTACAGGTCCCGGACCGACTCGCTCAGGGATCTGCCGGTGACGGACAGCATCTCCACCAGCAGGCTCGCGGCGTACAGGCCGTCCTTGCCGGAGATATGGCCCCGCACCGTCAGGCCGCCGGAGGACTCACCGCCGATCAGGGCGTCGTGGGCCTCCATGCCCTCGGAGATGTGCTTGAAGCCAACGGGGACCTCGAAGCATTCCTGCCCGAATGCCTTCGCGACCCGGTCCAGCAAATGGGTGGTGGCCAGGTTGCGCACCGCCGCGCCGCGCCAGCCCTTGCAGCGCAGCAGGTAGTCATAGAGCAGCACCAGGATCTCGTTGGCGGAGATATAATCGCCTTTCTCATCGATGATCCCCAGCCGGTCCGCGTCCCCGTCCGTGGCGATGCCCACGTTGGCGTTGTGCGCCTTCACCGCCTGCATCAGGTCCGTCAGGGTCTCCGGTGTGGGGGCGGGCAGGTGCCGCCCGAAAAAGGCGTCGTGCCGGTCATTGATCACGTCCACGTCGCAGCGGGTGGTATACAGGATCGTCATCAGTCCCGTCAGGCCCACGCCGTACATGGGGTCCAGCACCACCCGCAGCCGGCGGCGCCGGATGGCGTCGGTGTCGATCTGCGCCAGGATGGAATCCAGGTAAGCGTCGCGGGGATCGATGGTGGTGATCAGGCCGCTTTCAAGCGCCTTGTCAAAGGGCACGGTCCGGATGCGGGCGGGATCCGCGGCGTTGGCCTCATCCTGGATGGGACCGGTCACGCTCTCTGTGGCGTCCCTGCCGCCGGAGGTGAACAGCTTGATACCGTTGTACACGGCGGGATTATGGCTGGCTGTCACCATGGCGCCGTATTTGAGCCGCAGGTGCTTGACGGTGAACATGATCTGGGGCGTCGGGCAGCTCAGATTGACGAGATGGACCCGTACACCTTCGCCCGCCAGGGCTTCGGAAAACCAGATGCAGGCCTCGCGGCTCAGGAAACGCCGGTCATAGCCCACGCAAATGCCGGTATCCTGACAGCCTTCCCGCTTCATCCGCGCGGCCATGGCCGCGGCGACGCGCTGGATATTGTCCTTCGTGAAGCCGTCGCCGATGACGGCGCGCCAGCCGCCCGTACCGAATTTGATCATTTTTCCGCCTCCTTGCGGCCCATGACCGCCGCCACCGTATGGATCCCCTCACTGAAAGCCGGGACCCGGTCCGTCCGGATGCCGTCCACCGTCAGCGATACGACGCCCTTTTCCACATGATCCGGGTTGGTCACCGTGATGCGGTACTCCGCCCCGCGCCATTTCCTCACGGCGGTGAACCCGTCCCAGTCCGCGGGGATGCAGGGATCCACTGTCAGGGAGTCGAACTCCGGCCTGATCCCCAGCATGACGCGTGTAGCGGCGAAATACGCCCAGCCGGAGGAACCGGTCATGAAGGGATGGCGCGCCCGGCCGAAGGCGGTGTGGTCCTTTCCCATGATGAACTGGCAGTAGGTATAGGGCTCCGCCTGCCTTATCTCCATGATGTCGTTCTGGTTCTCGGGCAGGAGCGCGTCATAAAACTTCATGGCCCGGCCGCCCCGGCCCAGCAGGCATTCCGCGGCCCAGGCCCAGGGGTTGGGATGGCTGAAGATCGATCCGTTCTCCTTGACCCCCGGATAGACGCGGGACACGAAGCCGATGCCGTCGTCCACAGTGGTGAAGGAGGGCGCGTTGAGCATCAGCCCGTAGGGGGTATAGAGCCATTCGTCCACGGCGTCCATGCATTTCAGGCCCTCCTCCCGGGTGGCGGCGCCGGATATGACCGCCCAGGTATTGCTCTCCATATGCACCTTGCCTTCGGCCGCCTTGTTCGATCCGATGGGCCGCCCGTCGGCGGTGAAGCCGCGCAGCCACCAGGCGCCGTCCCACAGTTCGCGGCGGCAGGTATCGATCATGGCTTCCATTTTCTTTTCATATTTGGCCGCGTCCGCCGTCCGCCCAAGGGCACGGGCCGCGTCCAGGAAATGCCTTGTGGCCCAGATGAGCAGGAAGGCCACCATGGCGCTCTCGCCGCCGCCCAGGTTCAGGCAGTCGTTCCAGTCGGCCCTGAGGCCCTTGGTGACGCCGTGGTCCCCGATCTGGCTGTAGGAGAAGTCCAGCGACCGGGCCATATGCTCCCAGACGGTGGCCCCGCCCTCGTCGGCGAAGGGGATCACTTCGTCGAAAAACCCGGTATCACCGCTCTCGCGCACGTTTTCTATGACCGCCGGGATCAGCCACAGGGCATCATCCGCGCAGGTGTCTTTCAGGCCGTGGATGATCTGGGCCTTGTCCGGCGTGGGCACCACCGTGGGGGACTTAAAGGCCGGCTCGCTGTGCTCCTCGAACCAGGCCGGGTCGAAAAGATGCAGGCCGTATCCCGCGGAGGTCTGCCCGCGGAGCAGCTGGCGCAGACGCGTAAGGCACATGTCCGGTTCGGCGTGGGGGACACACATGGCGTCCTGCGCCGTGTCCCTGTATCCCAGACCGGTGCGGCCGCCCACCTCGATAAAGGAGGAAAAGCGGGAAAACAGCACGTTGATCTCGCTCTGGTACAGGTTCCAGATGTTCAGGGACCGGT
>CADCQZ010000213.1 GCA_902803675.1 uncultured Eubacteriales bacterium | reverse complement strand
CCGCCAGGATTACCTGTATGTGGAATCGGACGGCCTGCTGCATGACGCCCGCCAGGAAGCGGTGACCTTCACGGCCCTGGGCAGAATGCACGACCTGGTTGCTGAAGGACTGATCTCCAAGGCGTACGTGGATGCCGCGGAAGAAAACTCCTCCACCTACCTGGAGAACGACAACGGCTTCATGTCCTATGACTACAACCAGACCCAGACCGTTATGAACGCCACCAAGCTCCAGGAGGGCGAGAAGTACATGGCGATCATGGTGCCCGTGGCCAAGTGGTTCGACGGCACCGAGGGCGGCGTGTTCATGCGCTTCACCGAGTCCTGGCGTTCCGTGAAGACCGACGCGTGGGCCATCTCCAAGGCCGGTGTGGAATCCAACCCCGGCGCCCTGGACAAGGCCCTGGCCCTGATCGACTACGCCTACTCCCCCGAAGGCCAGATCCTGATGAGCTACGGCCCCGCCGCCTTCATCAAGGAGGGTGAGACCTTCCTGTTCAACGGCAAGGAGATGCCCGTGATCGCGGACGCCACCTACGCCGAGCTGTGGGAGAAGGCCAAGGGCAACTACACCAACTATGCCCGTCAGTTCCTGGGTTCCACCCTGTCCTTCGTCAAGAGCCAGGCCTTTGAGTATCAGTGCACTCACGAAGTGGGCAAGGAAGGCGCCGGCTACATCTCCGTCGCCATCGGCCTCGGCACCATCAAGCACCCGCTGCTGGAGGTGGCTGAGAATCCCTGGTATACCTCCATCCCCACCGTGCTCCCGAACACCAAGTCCGAGACCGACATGATCAACTCCTACGCTGAGCTGACCTCCAACGGCAAGTTCAACGCGGCCAAGGGCGGCGAGAACCTGTTCGTGGATCTCATCGTCAAGGGCCTGACCGACACGCCCGAGAACCTGGCCAACATGGTGAACGGCGACTGGCACGGCAAGCAGTACCTGGCCCTGAAGGCCAGCGCCTGGAAGAAGCTGGCGGCCTATTACGAAGCCAACAAGTAAGTCCCGACCGATCAACGACCGCCCGGGGTGCCCGGCGTGAACTCACCGTGTCCCGTTCCTTCGGGGCGGGGCCGGTGAGCGGCATCCCCCCCTTCCTCCCCTCCTGAGCGGGGGGAGGAAGGGAGATCAGATACAGGGGGAATCGTCATGTACAAGAAACAAATGAAGCTCCAGCGGATCATCTGTCTGTTCGCGCTCATTGCCGCTGCGCTTGTGTTCATCTATTCGCTGGGGATGCTGACGGATCTGTATGACAGCCTCTATCCCATGATGAGGAACCCGGATGACCTGACGGAAACGGATGTGCCCGGCTCCATCATCTATTACGACATGCAGCCCTTCAATCACCAGCTCACGATCAACTCCATCGGGCTGATCCTGCTGGCGGCGCTGCTGTTCGTCACCGGGACGAGCTCCCGCAGGAAATACTATATCGGCAATTATATCGCCACAGGCCTCAATGTGATCGCGCAGATCGGGGTGGCTGTGTGGGCGCATCTGAAGATCGCCGCCTTCAAAACACAGTTCCTGACCACCCTGGATTTCGAGTCCCTGGAGATGTGGTCCGAGATCTGGGATACCCCCAATCTCACGAAGGATTCCACCTTCTGGTTCGACATCCACTTCCTGGTCTTCGCGCTGGTCCTTGTCGCGGCTGTGCTGCTGGTCCTGAATGTGATCTGGAAAAGAAGGCTGATGCAGGGCGAGAAAGCGCTGCTGGCCGGAAAGGCGGTGTCCGTATGAACGATCAGATGGTAAAACTCGACCGTATGCGCTATACCAAGAATACCGCCTCGTCCCGGCTGGCGATCCTGGCGATCGTCTTCGACGTGCTCTTCTTTATCAGTCTGTATAAATCCGATGTAGGCACCTATTACTACACCATCCTCATCGGCGCGTCCATCATCTACAATCTGGTCTTCCTTCTGGCCACCTTCCTGGCTTCCGAGGGCGTGAAGAATTACCAGAGGAATTATTCCTGGCTGATGCTGGCCCTGGGGGCCGGGCAGATCGTGAGGATCTTCATCTATCCGGTACAGGCCCACAGCGCCGTCGTGGCCGGTGCGCAGGTGATGGGCGACGGGCAGTTCATCCGCATGGTGATCTACCTGGTGCTCTCCGCGGTATGCCTGCTGGCGGGCAGTGTGATCAACTGGCGTAAGAGCAAGGCGCTGGCGGACCATATCGCGTCCCTGAACGCGGCTCGGGCGTAAGGAGGAAGCAAAATGGCAGAGCTTCGACTGCAGCATCTGGATAAGATCTACGACAATAACGTGCAGGCGGTCTACGACTTCAACCTGGACGTGAAGGACGGCGAGCTGATCGTGCTGGTGGGCCCCTCCGGCTGCGGAAAGTCCACCACGCTGCGCATGGTTGCGGGCCTGGAGGACATTTCCAACGGTCATCTGCTCCTGGACGGGAAGGACATCACCCAGGCCCCGGCCAAGGACCGGGACATGGCCATGGTGTTCCAGAACTACGCCCTGTACGGGCACATGACCATTTACGAGAACATGGCCTTCTCCCTCACGCTGCGCAAGGAAGACCCGAACGTGACCCATAAAAAGGTGCTGGCGGCGGCGGAGATCCTGGACCTGACGGCGCAGCTGAACAAAAAGCCCAGCCAGCTCTCCGGCGGTCAGCGCCAGCGCGTGGCCATGGGCCGCGCCATCGTGCGCAACCCCAAGGTGTTCCTGTTCGACGAGCCGCTGAGCAACCTGGACGCCAAGCTGCGCAGCGCCACCCGGCGGGAGATCCTGCTGCTGCACAAGCGCCTGAACGCGACCATGCTGTACGTCACCCACGACCAGACGGAAGCCCTGACCCTGGCGGACAGGATCGTCTGCATGAGCATGGGGCACGTGCAGCAGATCGGCACGCCGCTGGAGCTGTACGACCGGCCGAACAACACCTTTGTGGCCACCTTTATCGGCCTTCCGCCCATGAACATGTTCAACACCGTGTTTGAGAACGGAAAGCTCCGGGGAAAGGGCTTTGAGGTGCCTCTGAACGATGAGCAGCGCGCTGTGCTGGCCCCCTACAACGGAAAGGAGATCATCCTGGGCGTTCGCCCGGAGGATATCTACGAGGGCGGAGACATGAGCTTCCGCGCCAGCATCAACGAGAACCTGGGCATGACCACCCTGGTGCACGGCAATATCGGCAGCGGGGAGCACATCACCGCCAAGTTCCGCAGCTGGACCGCCTACGCGGCCGGCGATGAGGTTGCCGTCCACTTCGAAAGAATGCATTTCTTTGATCCCGAAACCACGAACGCCATTCGGAAGGAGGGAATCTGATCATGGCCAAGCAGCCTTCCAGGATCCATGAATTCGGCCGGAAGCGTCTGGTCGCCCTGAAGCGGAAGCCGCAGACTGTTGCCCTGATCGTGCTGGCTGTCGCATTCATATACTATTCCTTCAATCTCAGCCAGATCTCCAATACCACCGCCCTGATCAACGGGCCGCACATGGGCCTGGCGGAGTTCGCGACCATGCTGTTTTCCGCCCTGGGGCTGGTGTGCTTCCTGAACTCCTTCCCGCACCGGAAAAAGGCCAATATCCCGATGCTGGTGCTGACCTTTTTGATGATCGCGCTGCTGCTTTACTGCGACTATTACTACGGCGGGCGGATCACCGCGGCGCTTACGAGGGAGGAAAGCCCCATCGATCCCACCGGGCGCAACGCGTTCGTGGCGGCCGCGCAGCAGGTGCTGCGGATCCATTCCATTATCCTGATCGTCGGCCTCTCCCTGCTGGCGCTGCTGCCGGTCTACTCACCCCTGCTGAGGAAGATCAACACCAGCATTGAGGTGGAGGACAGCGGGAATCTGAGCGCCATCGATATCACGGAGGAATAAGATGCCCCGTCAGAAAAAGACCGCGCCGAAAAAGACCGACCACCGGAAGATCCCTTTCCCATCCGGGGACGGAAAGCCGGGAGACGGCAGTGAGAGAGGGAGCGCGCCGGGAAGGGACGTCACGGGCCCGGAGGCGGAGCTGTATCACCTGAAGCTGCAGGCGGTGGACGACCTGGTCTCCGCCAACGAGGAGAACGCGCCGCCGGTATCCGGAAAGGAGCTGCGGAAATATCAATCCGGCCCGAGGATCAGGGTCGCGGACTGGGTCAAGGCGATCCTGCTGAAGATCTGGTTCGCCGGCATCGTGTGCTACTTCTTCAGCTGGGGACTGAGCACATTCACCCTGAACCAGTGGGACCTGATGGCGATCCTGGGCGTGGCGCTGGGCGCGGTGACGAACCTGTTTACGAACAGTATCTACCGTTTTATCGCGAAGGAAAGCGGCGCGTATGACCGGTGGATGATGTTTCCCCGCAAGAGCCTGGCCTTCCTTCCCCTGGATATCCTGTACGCCACGCTGCTGGTGCTGTGTACGGTGATGACCTATAACGGGATCAACCTGCTGGCCGCCGGCGGCGTGACGGGCGCAGCCCCGGCGCTGAGCGTGGAGCCGATCCTGTTCGGGATCATCGTTACGCTCTGGGATCTCCTTTTCCTGGGGATGAAGCGCCTGCTGAAGCGGATCGTACGGGACGCGAGGGAAAAGGCTTCCGCCGGACGGTAAAGAAGGCAGGCCTGACCCGGCAAAATCACGGAAAGGACGGTGACGGGCATTGGCTTCCCGGAAAACATACGCCTCCCTGGATCAGTATATCGACCGCCTGATCCGGGAATCCACGCCGGAGCGCAGCATCTGGAACGTTGAAAAGCTCCGCGGCGGCGGCTCCGCCAGCTGGAACTATGTGGACGGCTGCATGATGACCGCGCTGCTCTCCCTTTATGAGATCACCGGGGAGAAGCGGTTCCTTGATTTTACGGACGGCTTCATCGGCGCCTTTGTGGAGGAGGACGGCTCCATCCGGACCTACAAACCGGAAAAGCAGATGCTGGACGACATCAACGAGGGCCGTGTGCTGTTTGACCTGTACCGGGAGACCGGGCGGGAAAAATACCGCCGGGCCGCGGACGTGCTGAAGCGCGCGCTGGACGCGCAGCCCCGGACCGCGGAGGGCTCCTGGTGGCACAAGAAGATCTATCCCGACCAGGTCTGGCTGGACGGCATCTATATGGCGCAGCCCTTCGCGGCGCTGTATGAAAAGAATTTCGGAGACGGGGATTACAGCGACATCCTGAAGCAGGTGTCCCTGGCAGCCTCCCGGATGCGGGACGCGAAGACCGGCCTCTACTATCACGGATACGACGCTTCCCGCAAGGCCTTCTGGTGCGACCGGGAGACGGGCCTGAGCCGCAGCTTCTGGCTCCGCGCGATCGGATGGTTCTCCGTGGCGCTGGCGGACCTGTGCGGCATCCTGCCGGAGGAGGAAGCCGGCCCCCTGCGGGATATTTACGCCGGCCTCATGCGGGATCTGCTTCCCTTCGCGGATCCGGACACCGGGATGTATTACCAGGTGGTGGATCATCCGGAGGCGGAGGGCAACTATCTGGAAACCAGCGGCAGCTCCATGATCGCCTACGCGATGCTCAAGGGCGCGCGGCTGGGGGTCCTGGACGCTTCCTTCGCGGAGCAGGGAGAGAAGACCTTTGACGGCATCGTCCGCACCTGCCTTTCCTTCCGCGGGGAGGAGCTGAACCTGGACCGCATCTGCCTGGTGGCCGGGCTGGGACCGGAGGACAATCCCCGCCGGGACGGAACGATCGCCTATTACCTCTCCGAGCCCATCGTAAGCAACGACGCGAAAGGCGTCGCCCCGCTGCTCATGTGCTACACGGAGATCAAGAGGAGGTAACCCCATGGCCTATTTGACCCTCAGCAACGTCAACAAGATCTACCCCAACGGCTATCACGCCGTGCACAATTTCAACCTGGAAATTGAAAAGGGGGAATTCGTGGTCTTTGTCGGGCCCAGCGGCTGCGGCAAAAGCACCACGCTGCGCATGATCGCGGGACTGGAGGATATTTCCAGCGGGGAGCTTCTGATCAACGGGAAGAGAGCCAATGAGCTGGGCCCCCGGGAACGCGAGGTGGCCATGGTCTTCCAGAGCTACGCGCTGTATCCGCAGATGACGGTGTATGACAACATCGCCTTCGGACTGACGCTGCAGGGCGTG
>CADCQZ010000212.1 GCA_902803675.1 uncultured Eubacteriales bacterium | reverse complement strand
TGGCCGTTCCGATCGACGGCGCGACCGACAGCCGCTATGAACCGGACACCTCCCGGGCCGGGGTGGAGTCCTATGCCTGCCTCGTCACCAATACCAACGGGCCGCTCAACAACGTCACGATGTCCGAGCCGATGACCCTGACCGTCTCCCAGCCCCAGATCAGCTCCATCAGCGTGGAGAGCATGCCGCTCAAGACCAGCTACCTCGTGGGCGAGAATTTCGAGAGCGCGGGGCTGACCCTGCGCGTGCGCTATGACGACGCCAGCGGCGTCATCGTCAGCCAGGGCTTCACGGCCGAGCCCGCCGTCTTCACCGAGGCGGGCACCCAGACCGTGCGCATCCTGTATGAGGGGATGAGTTGCAGCTTCAACGTCATGGTCAACCGGAAGGAGGAGTCCGTCACCGGCATCGGCGTGCTGACGCTGCCGCGCAAGGTCAGCTACACGGTGGGCGAGAGTCTGGAGACCGCCGGTCTCTCGATCCGCGCCTACACCGCAGACGGCGGCCACTTCGACGTGTCCTCCGGTCTCGACTGCAGCCCCACCGTCTTCCGCACGCCGGGCAGTCAGATCGTCACCGTCACCTATAAGGGCAAGACCTGCACCTTCGGCGTCAAGGTCGAGGACGACACGCGCATCACCGGCATCACGGTGCTGACGCTGCCGGCCAACCGCGATTATACCGTGGGCGACGCCATCAACACCACAGGGCTTACGATCCAGGTCAACACCAACAAGGGCAGCGAGACCGTCAGGAGCGGCTTCACCTGCACGCCGCGCATCGCCACGACTCCCGGCACCCAGGAGATCACGGTGATTTACGGCCAGTTCACCGCCTCCTTCAACGTGAACGTCAAGGCCAAGGCGGCCCCGACGCCCACGCCCAAGCCCACGCCGACGCCGGTGCCCAGCGCCGCGCCGACGACGCTGCCCACCGCGCAGCCCACGGATCTGCCGACGGCGAGCCTCACGCCCGCGCCCGTCCACACCGCCGCCCCGACGCGGCAGAACACCGGCCTCAACGCCGCGGTGCTCGTCTTCTTTGCGATCGCGGTGCTGGCGCTGGCCGGCCTCGCGGCCTACGTCTGGTACCTGCGCAGGACCGGCTTTGCCGACGAGGGCGAGTATGAGGCGCCCCGGATCAAACCCGGCGAGGCGATCACCGGCCTGATTGAAAAGCTCAAATCCCGCGGCGATTCGAACAAAAAGCAATAAAGAAATGCAGCTCCCGGGGACGATCCCCGGGAGTTTTTTCGTCCGCTTTGCGGGCCGGGCGCGAAATGGCGGCGGCAACAAGCGCGGATTCCCGCGGGTACAAAATCAGGGCTTGCGCATTTCGCCGCTTTCGTGGATAATAAAAGCATCATCGGCATCAGGAGCGCAGCATGGAGATACGTCTACTCTGTTTTGACCTCGACGGCACCTTTCTCGACGACAAAAAGAACATCCCGCCGGAAAACCTCGCGGCCCTCTGCCGCGCGGCGGAGAAGGGCGCGGTGATCGTGCCCGCCACGGGCCGCATTTACAGCGGCGTCCCGGCGGCGCTGCGGGAGCTGCCCTTCATGCGCTGGTACATCACCTCCAACGGCGCCCATATCTACGACGCCGCGGAGGACAGGACGGTGGGCCGGGCCGAGATCGACCCGAAACGCGCCGTGGAATTCTATGAATACGCCGACCGTCTCGGCCTGCTCTACGACTGCTACCAGGACAACTGGGGCTACATGACGGCCCGGATGCAGACCGCCGCGCTGGCCATCATCCCCGACCCGGGGGTGCAGAAGCTGGTGCGCGACCTGCGCACCCCCGTGCCGGAGCTCAAGCGCTTCCTGCTCGAAAAGGGCGCGCCCGTGCAGAAGCTGCAGCTGTACTTTACGGATATGGATCTGCGCACGCGGCTTTTGCGGGAGCTGCCGGGGCGCTTCCCGGATCTGAGCTTTTCGTCCTCCATGCCCTTCAATATCGAGATCAACGCGAAGGAGGCCACCAAGGGCCGGGCGATGCTGCGGCTGTGCGGCCTTCTCGGCATCCCGCCGGAGGCGGCCATGGCCTTCGGCGACGGGACGAACGACCTCGACATGATCCGGAACGCGGGTCTCGGCGTCGCGATGGCCAACGCCGCGCCGGAGCTTCTCGCGGCCGCCGATGTGATCACAGGCAGCAACAATGAGGGCGGCTTTGCGGCCGCAGTGGA
>CADCQZ010000211.1 GCA_902803675.1 uncultured Eubacteriales bacterium | reverse complement strand
CCGGCACGACACGGGGATGACCCTCTTCTGCCGCTACCCGGACCGGGAAAAGCGCTTCGCCTTCGACGGTGACTGGTCCCGGTACGTGCTGCGGCTCAGGGAGGGCGAATTCGCCTGCTATTCCCTGTACGATGTCACGGTGCTCTCCAGGCTGGAGGTGGTCTGCTATGCCGGGGAGGTCTCGGTAATGGAAGTGTATCAGGACGACGCGCTCCTGGGCCGGTTCGACCTGAGCGCCGCGGAGCACAAGCAGATCCTGTCCGGCATGCATCTGAACAACGCGGACGGGTGCCGCATCCGGCTGAAGACCGTCCGGGGCTGTGTGGATATCGAGACCCTGATCACGGATACGGATACCTGACAGGTTCGACCATAGGGGGGTGTGGACCGATGAGCATGAACAAGATCACCATCAAGGACGTGGCGCGCGAGGCCGGTGTATCCATCGGCACGGTGTCCAATGTGCTCAACGGCTCCGACGTGGTGCATCCCAAGACGCGGGACCATGTCATGGAGGTGGCCAAGCGCCTCAACTACATCCCCAACGTGAACGGCAGGCAGCTGCGCGCCGTGCAGACGCACAATATCGGCCTGTTCGTCACCTCCATGACGGGCAGCTATTACGGCGACATGGCCGACGCCATCCATTACCTGTGCCGCAAGCACGGGTATGAGCTGCAGATCTTCATCGTGGACGAGGACGTGTCCCCCCTGCCCAGGCTGCAGAATCAGAGCATCGACGGCGCGATCATCATGTTCGGTTCCCTGAGCGCGGAGGACAAGGCTCAGCTCAGCAGCACCCAGATCCCCATCGTGTTCATGGACCAGGAGATGGCCGGCAGGAATATCTCCAGTGTGATCTACGAGTCCTTCCAGCACGGGAGGATGGCCGCGGAATACCTGCTGGGCCTGGGCCACCGGGACCTGATGCACATCTACGGTGTGCCTTACAATTATGACAGCATCCAGCGCCTGAAGGGGTTCGAGGCCGCCCTCAGGGACGCGGGCGTCCCCTTAAGAAAAGAAAACGTGCTCTCCGGCCGTTTCGAGCGGGCGGCTGCCTACCGGTCCATGCACCGGTATCTGCAGGAGGATCACCGGCTGCCGGACGCGGTGTTCGCCTCCAACGACCTGAGCGCCCTGGGCTGCATGGAGGCGCTCAAGGAGTACGGCATCCGCGTGCCGGAGGATATCAGCATCATCGGCTGCGACGACAATATCCTGGCCTCCTACGTCACCCCCGCCCTGACCACCATCCGCACCCACATGGAGGAACTGGGGGTGGAGGCCGCCAGGGAAGTGTTCCGCCTGATCACCGAGAAGGAAGGCCGCATCGTGCGCCTGCCGGGGGACATCGTGGTGAGGCATTCCTGCAGGATCCATTAACGGAAATGAAAGGATCGGACCTATATATGAAACAGTATCTGACCCTCTTTAAGGATGGCGTCAGGGAAAGCGTCACCCGCGCGATCGACGCGGACCCGAAGGAGACCGACCGGGAAAAGGACCTGGTCAACCTGTACCCCGAGGTCACATACCAGACCGTCGAGGGCTTCGGCGGCGCGTTCACGGACGCGGCGGGCTATGTGTTCTCCCTGATGCCCGAAGCCCTCAGACGCAGCTTCATCGACGGCTATTTCGGCCCGGACGGCCTCGGGTACACCGTGGGGCGCACCTCCGTGGACAGCTGCGATTTCTCCCGTGAGATGTACGCCGCGGACGACGTGCCGGGGGATACCGCCCTCACGCGTTTTGATACGTCCCGGGCTTTCAAATACGTGATGCCCCTCTTCGCAGCGGCGCGGGCCGCGGCGGGAAGGGACCTGGTCATGATGATGACCCCCTGGTCGCCCCCCGCGTGGATGAAGACCAATTCCTCCCGGGTGGGCGGCGGCGCGCTCAGGCCGGAGTATCGGGCCGTGTGGGCGGAGTATATCTGCCGGTATATCCTTGAGGCCCGGAAGAACGGCATGAAGGTGGAGCTCCTGAGCGTGCAGAACGAGCCCAAGGCGGTGCAGACCTGGGACTCCTGCCTGTTCACCGCGCGGGAGGAAGCCGCATTCGTGCGGGATCACCTGTGCCCCGCCCTGAAAAAGCACGGCCTGGACGATATCGCCATCCTCATCTGGGACCACAACAAGGAGCGGGCCTATGAGCGGGCCTGCGAGGCCATGGCCGATCCCGAAACGGAAAAGCTGATCGGCGGCGTGGCGGTGCACTGGTACAGCGGGGACCATTTCGAGGCCCTGCAGATGATCCGCGACCGGTTCCCGGACAAGCGCATCGTGTTTTCCGAGGCCTGCGTGGAGTACAGCCTCTACCGGGAGGACAATCAGCTGCGCAACGCGCAGATGTACGCCCATGAGATCATCGGCAGCCTGGATCACGGCATGAACATCTTCCTGGACTGGAACCTGCTCCTGGACGAGAAGGGCGGGCCCAACCATGTGGGCAATTACTGCGACGCCCCCGTGATGTACGACACCCGCACGGGGGAGCTCAGGCGCAACCTGTCCTACGATTACATCGGGCACTTCAGCCGATATATCCGCCCCGGCGCCCGCCGCATCGGCCTGAGCCGCTTCACCGACCGCCTGGAGGCCACCGCGGCGGTGAATACGGACGGTTCCGTCACCGCGGTGGTGCTCAACCGGTCCGGCGAGGACATCCCCTTCTTCCTCAGGATGGGGGGCCGCGTGTGGCCCGTCCTGCAGCCGGGCGGCAGCATCGGCACGTACGTGTTCCCCGCCGGCGGCGACCGGTGAACGATCCACCCATGAGGCGCTGTTGCACAAGCAACAGCGCCAGAATTAAAAATCAAACACATATGGTTGAAAAGCAAACCAGAGAGAACAGAAAAAGCGGAAGAGAGAAGATATAAAGCAACAGGGTTTTAAAACTCTGGAAATGACTGTTGCTTTAGTCCGTGCGCGGCCGGCGGCGCATCCGTTCGCCGCCAGCGCACGGCGCAAACGACAAACACACAACAACGTACCCTTCATTTAAGAGGGGTGGTATAGGCGGGGGAACACCCGCCTATTGTGATCCGCCCCAGCGACATGTGCGGTGGGG
>CADCQZ010000210.1 GCA_902803675.1 uncultured Eubacteriales bacterium | reverse complement strand
TTCCGCGTGGGCGGGCACATGGCTCTGGCAGTAGAGGATGTTCTCATGGGGATCCAGGCCGCAGGCGATGTAGAGCGCCGCCAGGGACTGGGTCCTTTTGCGCAGCTCCTGCGGGTCCTGCCGCACGGTGAGGGAGTGGAGGTCCGCCACGCAGTACAGCCTGCTGGCGCCCTCGAACAGGGTGAAATTGCGCAGCGCGCCCAGATAATTGCCCAGGGTGATGTTGCCGCTGGGCTGGATCGCGGAATAGATGACCTTCTGCCGGTCCGGAGTGACAGCTGCCTGATCCATAGTAAAGTCCTTTCCGTCGCCCCGTTTCCCGGGGCGGATACATATTCATTCTGAAGAAATATTATACCATGCGCCGTAGTAATATGCAAAGGAAAACACAGCTCGTTCAGTGATCCGCCAGGTTATAGCCGTTCTTCATCTTTACGCTCGCGGTGGCCAGCACCTGCCTTAAGGCCTTGCCCGTCTGCTTTTCGGCCATGGCCGCCAGGGCCTCGTTGGCCTGCGTCAGCAGGGCGGGATCGGGATCGGCCAGGTACTTTTTGTCATACTCCCGGATGATCTTCCGCCCTTCCACGGTGACGGCCTCCTGGTACCGCCAGATCGACTGGATCTGCGCGGCGTAGTGGGGGTCCGCCAGGGCGCCGATGAGCCGCGAGGCCCAGTAGAAGGTGCCCGTGTCCACGTCCGCGGTGACTTTTTTGAGGTACCGGGGCATGTCCGGCACGTTGGCGTAAAGGGGCAGGGCGGCGGAGAAGGTGGTCGATCCGAAGCAGACCCATTCCACGGCCGGCATGTCCCCGCGGATCTGGCAGACGGCGGTCACGCCGGTGCGGTTGATGCCGATGGAGCGGTACCGGCCCCGGGCGCCGGTGTCCTTCCCGGCGTAGGGGTCGAAAGCCGTGCCCTGGTAGTGGGCGGAGAGCAGGTACTTCACGTCCTCCGGCGTCAGGAGCCTCTCCGGTTTGAGGGCCCAGGGGATATCGTCGCTCTCCGGGCCGTAGTCGGCGTCCGGCCCGTCCCATTTGAGGCTCTTCGGGCACAGGTACCGGCCCATGAACCAGGACCGGGGGGTGTTGTAGATATGGTCCATGTCCGTGGCGGAGCCGAACACCTGCCGGGGATCGAAAGCGCCGTCCCCGTTCAGGTCCAGGCAGTTGTCCGCGATGAAGGCCTTCAGGTCCTTCGAGCACAGGTGATCTTTCCCCTCGCCGAGGGCGTCCTCAAGGTCGAACGCGTTCAGGGCGAACCGGTTGGGGAGGATCGCGCACATGTCATCCGGCAGCCGCCTGGCCATCCAGTGGTGCCCGCCGATGGTCTCCATCCACCACACCTCGTCCCTGTCGTTGAAGGCGACGCCGTTGGACTCGTAGGTCCCGTATGTTTCCAGCAGCTGTCCCAGGCGCGTGACGCCCTCCCGGGCGGAGCGGATATAGGGCAGCACCAGGGTGAGGATGTCCTCCTCGCCGATGCCGCCGGGGGCGGGCTTCGTATTGGCCGGGGCGTCCCTGTCGTATACCACCAGGGGATCCGCCGCCAGCACCCGGGGGTTGGAGGTGATGGTCTCGGTGGCGGTCATGCCCACGTTCTTCTCATTGATGCCCGTGGCGGCCCAGATCCCGTCCTTTCTGTCCACGTTGGGGCAGGCGGTGTACCGCAGGGGATCTGCGGGCAGGTCGATCGAAAGGTGGGACAGGACGGACTTGTATTTCTTCGGCTGCTTATCCGGGGTAACGACGATGAGCTTCTTCACGTCGAAGGATCCGTCATCCGTCCGGGCGATCATGGTGCTGTGGTCGTGGCTGGCGGCTTTGCCGACCAGGATGGTGGTGCAGGGCATGGCGGTCGCTCCTTTGCAACTTTGCTCGCGGGTCCCTCCCGCGGCGGGTCCATGGGGGTATTATACGCCGTTTTTCCTTCTCCTGCCAGTATCGGGCGCGCCCGTTCACAGTTTATTTACTTGCCAACGCGGCGCATCGGGGTATAATAATACCGTTGAAAGTCCCGGCCGCAGGTCTGTCCGGCCGGAACCGACCCACATGAGGAGGATGAAGATGATGAAAAAGCTTTTGAGCGCCCTGGCCCTGGCCCTGACGCTGATCCTGGCCCTGGGGAACGTGAGCCTCGCCGAGAACGCGCAGGAGGATCCCGTGGCCTTCACCATCGACGGGGAAGAGGTCCGGGTGTCCAAGATCACCGATATGGCCAAGCTGCTGTTCGACAACGGCTATTCCGAGGCGGAGGACGACTACCTGACGGCCCTGAGCTATGTGACCTACGGCTACCTGTACAAGAAGCAGTTCGACGCTTTCGGGGTCAATGAGTTCACGCCCGAGGAGATGGCCGCTTTCCAGACGGAGGCGGACACCACCTGGGAAGCCTCCATCCACAGCTATATCGATTATTACAACACCAGCGAGAACCCCACCGAGGAGGAGATGGCGGCCCTGAGGGAGCAGGCGGAGGAGTATTT
>CADCQZ010000209.1 GCA_902803675.1 uncultured Eubacteriales bacterium | reverse complement strand
CCGCCGTTTCGCAGCCGATGCCGATCTGTCCCAGCACGATTTCCGCGTGCTCGAGGGCGACGCGGTCGTCGTCGATCACCAAAACGCTCAGCTCGCGCGGGTCGAGATCGCCCTCCGCCGACGGAGCGCTCTTTCGCTCGGACTCTCCCAGCGGCACCGTTACTGTAAAAACGGTTCCCTTTCCCTTTTCGCTCTCCACTTCGATGTGACCGTTCATCAGCTCCACAATGCTCTTTGTGATCGGAAGGCCGAGGCCGGTGCTGCCGTACCGGCTCGTGGAGGAGGCGTCCTCCTGGCTGAAGGCCTCGAAAATATGGGGCAGATACTCCCTGCTCATCCCGATGCCGGTATCGCTGATCACAAATTTCAATGTCGCCTTCCGGTCGAGCCGCGGGCCTTCCTCGATCACAAGGCGCACCGTTCCACCTTCAGGCGTAAATTTGACGGCGTTGCCCAGGATATTGATCAGCACCTGCTTTAGCTTCATGACGTCGCCGATATAATACTCGTCCACCTGGCCTATGATCTGGCAGTCATAGTTCAGGACTTTTTCCCTGCACTGGCCGCTGATCATGGTGTTGACCTGCTCCAGACCTTTGGAGAAGGAAAACTCCTCCTGCCGTATCATCATGCGCCCGGATTCGATGCGGCTCATGTCCAGGATGTCGTTGATGATCCCAAGCAGATGCTGCGCGGAGGCGCCGATCTTTTCCAGATATTCCTTCACCTTTTCGCTGGCGCTGGGGTCGTTCATGGCGATGTTGTTCAGCCCGATAATGGCGTTCATCGGCGTGCGGATCTCGTGGCTCATATTGGAGAGGAACGCGGTTTTTGCGCGGTTGGCCTGCTCCGCAAGGGCCAGCGCGTCCCGCAGCGCCTCTCTGCTTTCGGTCAATTCCGCTTTCTGTATCTGTTCCCGGGCGACGGCCTCCTCCAGACTTTTGCGGTATTCCTCCTTCTCGTCCTCCAGCACGAAGCTGTGCAGAAGGCAGGTGCCCAGCATATAGCCCATGGCGTAAAACGGGAGCAGGGGATAGAAGACCTGCACTGCGATGCAGATATCCAGTGCGAGGCCAAACAGCCCGATCGTCAGGTGGCGGTGGCGAACCGCGCCCTCCGTCCGGGCGGTGATCCAAAGCGTGTAGACAGACGTCAGGAAGAACAGCAAAATCTGTATCGCAAGGGTCACGTACCGCGCAAAACCCGCGTAATAAGCGCCGCTTTCGTCAAAGCGGAACAGGATCGGGTGAAAAAAGTTGATCACAACGACGATCACTTCAAAGCACAGGAAAAGCTGACCCGCCCAGGCAAGGAAGGTGCCAAACGCGTTTTTCTCGCCAAGGTACGAGATCACGTACCGCGTCCACAGCAGGACCGCCGCGGCCATAGCGATAAAATGCACCACCGTATCGGCATACAGGATCGCCGTCAGCTTATGAGACTCCAAAATGCCCCACAGCATATCGGTAACGAGGTAGGCCAGAACCCCGAGAAGAAAACCGCGATAGTCGCGCTGCGTTCCCGTAAGAGCTTTGTTTCCGGTACGCCAGAACAGCTCCCGATTGGTGATCAGCAACAGGATCGTCGCCAATATTCCGATAATTGAATAGGTCATGCCTCTTTCCTCTCATGCTGTTGGGCAGCTCCGGCGCTTCTTTTCAAATGGACGAAGCTGCGCCAAAGCGCGCATGGTTCGGGTTTTGAGCGCCTTTAACTTTCAAAACCGCGCCCGGAACACAATAAAATACCTGTTTAAGTATAGCATGTTCTTCACAGATGTTCAACCTGTAATTTGAAGTCCTTGAGCCGGGATTTCAGGAATAATAAAAAGCCCGCGCCGATTCCTGCCATCGGTACGGGCTTATACTATGGATGACTGCCGCCGGTCAGCGTTTACTTCAGGCTTTTACTCCAAAGTCCCTGTATCTCGCAGAAAAAGCGTACTCACGAAACCGGTTCAATTGGATCTGTCCTGCCCGGATCTTTCAGCGTCCATTCGAATTCAACATAGTCTGTACATAACATCAGCAGCGTTGAATGATCGATGCACAATTCCACGATAACCTGGTGATCGGCCACATAATGGTACAGATACGTCGCGGGACAAACGCACTCCGACACCAGCTTTCGAAGCTCTTTCAGGCTTTTGACCAGCATATACCCTTCGCCGTGCTTTTTTGAATGGCGATACCTGTAAATGCCCTGAAGCCCGCCATAGGCTTTGGCGCCGTCCGGTCCGCCATATTCCAGGTGAAAACGGAGCGTCAGGGTCTGGGCATCCGGATG
>CADCQZ010000208.1 GCA_902803675.1 uncultured Eubacteriales bacterium | reverse complement strand
GAGCTTTCCGCAGACGGCCCCATGCGAGAGCCCTATACGGTCTACCTTCAGGGCGCCCTCACCTACCAGCACGGCAGGGAAGCTTTGATGCGGGTCCTCACCATGCTCGAGAACGCCGGTTAACCGAAGAGCGTTTTGAGCTCCTCGAATTTGTCATGGGTGATCAGCGCGTCCTGTTTGGTGCCTTCCAGGCGGATCACGTAGGTCCACCGGCCGTATGGCGTGATGTCCCGTATGGCGTTCAGATTGACGATGTAGCTCTTGTGGCACCGCATGAACATGCTGCTGTCCAGGCGGGATTCCAGCTCGCTCAAAGTATCCGCGATCACGTATCTTGAATCCTTCGTGTAGACCACGGTGGTGCGTTCCTCCCGCTGGATCAGAAGGATCTCCGCGGGGTCAAGAAGCGTCACCCCATCCCGGTGGCGGAGCATGAGCCGGGAGAAATTCTTGTTCTGGGGCTTTTCTCCGGTGTTCGCCGTCAGGACAGCTTCCTGCTTCTCATTCAGACGCGAGATCCGCTGCAGCGTCTCCTGGACACGAGCCACATCGAAGGGCTTGACCAGATAGTCGAAGGCATAGAGTTTGAAAGCCTCGCTCATATACTCTTCGTGTCCCGTGGCGAAGATAAGGATGCATTCGGGCTCTCTGTCCTGGATCTCCCTGGCGCATTCCACACCATTCTGGCCGGGCATGTCCACATCCAGGAATACCACGGCGGGCTTTTCCCTGTCAAAGAGCCGAAGTGTCTCGATACCGTCCCCGGCCTCCCCCACAACGGTGAAGGCTGGGTTCTTTTCGATCATTTTGTGCAGGATCTTCCTGATATTGATATCGTCGTCACAGACAAGTACCGGTATCTGCGGCCGCGTCATAGTTTTCCTCTCCGTTACGCATCGTATTCTTGTTGCTGAGGATCTCGGCCCACACCACACCTCTGACGATGTCGTTCATGCCGGGGAACATATGGCTGATATCCCCTGTCTGACCCGCGGATGCTTCATCAGCCGCGTTCCTGCTCTCCTCGAAAGCGGCATAGCAGTCGTCCTGATCCTCGTCATGGAACTCCAGGGAATGGAACTCGCGGTCCATCTCTCTGAAGGCGTGGCCCGCTTCGGGCGCGGGCCTTTCGGCACGCGCTGCGGAGGCGGCGGGCCGTGCGGCCGCGGCCGCTCCGCCGCGTTTTGCGGCAGAGGGCGCTGCGGTATGATCCGCTGAAGCCTGTTTCTTATTGTTCTGAATGCGCTTTTCGGCTGCCCTGCTGAGCGCGATGATACCTGAGACCAGCAGGAGCCAGAGCGGCACGATAAATCCCGGGAACATACTCAGCCTCCGTCAGCGTTTATTTGCCGTTGGGCTTCTTGGGCTGCGTGATAGCCGGTTCGGGGCCGGCGGCCTTGGCGATGCCGTTGCGCATCTGGGTGTCCGCGATAGTGTTCTGCAGCTTGTAATAATCGATCGCGCCCAGTTTACCGCTCCGGAGCGCTTCCGCCATGGCAAGAGGCACCTGAGCCTCGGCTTCCACGACCTTCGCGTGCATCTCCTGCACGGCAGCTTTCATTTCCTGCTCCTTGGCCACGGCCATGGCGCGGCGTTCCTCCGCCTTCGCCTGAGCGATACGCCTGTCGGCTTCGGCCTGATCCATCTGCAGCTGAGCGCCGATATTCCTGCCCACGTCGATATCGGCGATATCGATGGAAAGGATCTCGTAAGCCGTACCGGCGTCAAGGCCCTTGCCGAGCACTGTCTGGCTGATGGAATCGGGGTTTTCAAGAACATCCTTATGGCTGGAGGATGAACCGATCGTGGTCACGATGCCTTCACCGACCCTGGCGATGATGGTCTCCTCACCGGCGCCGCCTACCAGGTGCTCGATATTGGTGCGGACGGTGACCCGTGCCTTGACCCTCAGCTCGATGCCGTCCTGAGCGATGGCGGCGACCGGCGGCGTTTCGATCACCTTGGGAAGCACGCTCATCTGCACCGCCTGGAGCACGTCACGGCCCGCCAGGTCGATCGCGCGCGCGGTCTCGAAGCTCAGGTTGATCCCGGCCTGCTTGGCGGAGATCAGGGCGTTGACGACGCGTTCCACGTTGCCCTTTGCCAGATAGTGGGTCTCAAGCATGTCGGTGGTCACATCCAACCCCGCTTTCCGGCCCTGGATAAAGGCGTTCACCATCTGCTGCGGGGGGATCCTGCGGAAGCGCATGCCGACGAGAGTGGAGATCTTGACAGGCACACCTGAAGCGAGCGCCGTGATCCACAGCCCGAGAGGCACGTAGCGGAAAAACACAGCCAGTACGATGAGAATGACCAGTACCAGAAGCAGCACCATCATCATGGGTTCCATAATCGTTCTCCTTTCATCAACAACAGTTCATTTTATCAGCATCAGGCTTTTTCGGCTCTGACGACGATCCTGTTTCCCTGGATGCTCCTGATCACCACGGCTTCTCCCTTTCGGATATAATCGCCTTCCGACACCACGTTCATCCTCACTTCATCGAAATTGGCGATCCCGGAAGGCCTCAGATCCGTCTGAGCGACGCCTTTGCGCCCCACCAGGGACGCGACATCCGATTCCTCAAGGACCAGCGGAACATCTTTCAAACCCCACAGCTTGCGGAATCCCTGGCCCCGTTTCGCGTTCCTGAGCGATACGGTGATAGCTGTCCCGGCCAGGAGCAGCGCGCCCAGTGTCATCCAAAGGCCCGCCGCTGAACCGTACTGATTCCAGACCATCACGATGCTCCCCGCCATCAGCAGAGCACCGCCGATGCCTGCGACGCCGAAGCCCGGCATGAACACTTCCACCACCAGCAGGGATATGCCTGTGATGCAGGCAATGATCAGGGCGAGGTTCTCGGCGATAAAAGTCCCTAAATCCTGCATGTTCTCCCTCCTTTCATGACCGCATT
>CADCQZ010000207.1 GCA_902803675.1 uncultured Eubacteriales bacterium | reverse complement strand
TCTTCGGCGCGTCCAACTGGACCGCGGAACGCATCGCGGAAGCCAACGCCTGCGCCGCGGCCCACGGGCTCAACGGTTTCACCGTCTCGAGCCCCAATTACGGCCTGGCGGTCCAGACAGCCGACCCATGGGGCGGCAGATGCGTGACAGTCTCCGGGGATGAGGACCGTTCCTCCCGCGACTGGTACGCCGGTCAGGGGATGCCGGTCGTGGCCTATTCCGCCCTGGGCAGGGGCTTTTTCAGCGGCCGTTTCCGCAGCGGCGACTATGAAAAAGCCAAAGAGGTCCTGGACAGCGCCGCCCGGAAAGCTTTCCTTTATCCTGTCAATATGGAGCGCCTGGCCCGCTGCGAGGAGCTGGCGGAAAAGCACGGCTGCACCGTAGCGGAGATCGCCCTGAGGTATATCTTTTCAGGCCCCATGAACGTTTTCGCGGTGGTGAGCTCCCTGAACGAAAAGCGCATGGCGCAAAACGCGGCGGCGGCCCGGCTGCCCCTTTTCCCCGGCGAAGTGAGATACCTTGAGACCGGCAGCGCGGTCCCTGAAACACCTTAGACCCATGAAAGGAGAATGACCATGCCAGACACCGGAGATTCCAACCGGATCACAAGAGAATACATCGATTCCCTGCGCCTGGAGACCCGCTACCTGGACGCCGTGGTGCCCGATACGTCCTATTCGCTCTACGGCCGTGAATTCCCGTTCCCGATCATGACCGCAGCCCTCTCCCATCTGGACAGCTTCATGTTCCCGGGCGCGGCGGACGCGCTGGCCGCGGGTGCCCGGGACGCCGGGACGGTATTGTGGTACGGCATGGCGGAAGACTTTGAGATCGAGCGCCTCTTCAATATCTGTCCCCACATGATCGAGATCATCAAGCCCTATAAAGACCGGGATACGATCTTTCGCAGGATCGCCCACGCGGAAAGACTGGGCCTTCTGGCGGTGGGCATCGACATCGACCATGCCTTCGGCCCGGACGGTTCGCATGACATCGTGCACGATATCGAAATGGCGCCCCTGACCGCCGGGGAGCTCCGGGATATCTGCGCCTCCACGTCCCTGCCGGTGATCGTCAAGGGCGTGCTGAGCACGCGGGACGCCGAAAAATGCCTTGCGGCCGGGGCCAGGGGCATGGTGATCTCCCACCACAACAACCGCCTGGCGTACGCCGTGCCTCCGATGGCTCTGCTGCCGGATATCGCTGCCCTGGCAGGCAGGGAGGTGCCTCTCTTCGTGGACTGCGAGATCCGGACAGGCATGGACGCCTACAAAGCTCTGGCCCTGGGCGCTTCCGGCGTATGCATCGGCAGGGCTCTGATGGCGGCGATCAAAAAGGACGGCGCGGCGGGGGTCAGGGATCACCTTGTGAGTGCCGGAGCGGAGCTGAGAAAAGCCATGGCCTTCACCGGCTGCGCGGACCTGAACAGGATGGACCCGTCCGTGATCCGGAGACTGTGACAGGCGCGTCCCTCCACGGAAAAGGCCCGGAGAAAACACCTCCGAGCCTTTAACAACGTACAGCCGGCTCATTTTCGGTCTTCAGCGGCAAATCCCGCCCCGGGGAACGGCGCAAACGTTTCCTGTCCATATAATAGGACAGGTACCTCGCGGCGCGGCCCACACGTTCATAGGTGACGCACCGGCACAGCCGATCCGTGAAACGCCCGTATTTCCGGTAGAAAAGGTTGAACAGCCAGTAGCTCATCCTTTGCCGGCGATCTTCGGGCCGGCGGCGGAGGATGTTCTTCAGGCTGTAGACCTGTCGGTACATCCACAGATATCCCTCATACAGCTCATCCGGCGTCATGCCCTTCGGGCGGAACACCACATGGGCCGTATTGTATTGCGACAGGTCATCCGTCAGGATGCGGCCCTCCGAACGCATCCGGTCATACAGGACCGTGCCGGGATAGGGCGTCAGGATATGGCTCGTCACAGTCTCGATCCTGTTCCTCACGATCCAGTCCAGGGTGGCCCTGAAGGTCCCGGGCGTATCCCCGTCCAGCCCGAAAACGAAACTGGCGTTGATCATGATCCCGCGGCCGTGGATCTCACGGACCGCCTGCTCGTAATCATCGATATGGTTCTGCCTCTTATGCACACCGGCGATCGACGCCGGACTGATGCTCTCAAAACCTATGAAGAGACTGCGGCAGCCGCTGTCCCGCATCAGGTCCATCAGTTCCGGATCAAAGGCCGCGTCGATGGATACAGCCGCGTTCCATATAAGGCCCATGGGCTGTATCCGCTTCAAAAAGGTCATCGTCCAGGCCCGGTCACCGGTGAAATTGTCATCGATGAACAGGATGTGCCGCTGCCCTGTCGCCCGGATATCCGCGAGCACATCCTCGATGCGGCGGTTGACATACCGGTGTTCCCGGCCGGAGTTATAGCAGAAATCTCACCGGAAAGGGCAGCCCCGGCTGGTGTGCACCACATTGCAGTACAGGTAGGGCGAGGACGCGATCAGCTCATAAGCCGGAGAAACGATGTCTTCCGCCCGCAGCGGGCCTTTGCAGCGGTACAGCTTTTTGAGCGTCCCGCGCTTGAGATCCTCCATGATATCGGGCCAGGTGCCCTCGGCAGCGCCGACGCACAGGGCGTCAAAGGCGTCCCCGGGGATCGTGTCCGCGGCGGTGGTCACATGGATGCCCCCCGCCACGACGGGGATCCCCCGGGAATGGTACTTTTTCGCGATCTCCATCGCCCGCGGCAGCACGTCCACGGTGACGGAAAGGCCGACGATGTCCGGCGTATCCGTAAGGTCCACCGGGGAAACATTCTCGTTTTCCACCGTGACCTCATGCGCGGGCAGAAGCACCGCGGCCACCGTGAGCAGCCCCAGGGGCGGCGCCATGTGCAGCTTCAGGTCCGTATCCATGGGCCGTTTGATCATCCGGGGCTGGATCAGCTTGACGATCATTTATCCCCCGGTCCGCGGTATTCCAGCAGGTCCCCCGGCTGGCAGTCCAGCGCCTCGCACAGGGCGGCCAGGGTGCTGATGCGGACGGCCCTGGCCTTTCCGGTCTTTAAGATGGACATATTGGCCGGGGTGATGCCCACCCGCTGGGCCAGCTCCGTCAGGCTCATCTTGCGTTTTGCCAGCATCACGTCGATGTTGAAAACGATCTCACCTTCCATGTCCCCGCCTCCTCACACCGTCAGGTCGCTCTCAGCCTGCAGTTCCGCTGCCTTCAGCACCAGATGGGACAGGCACACAGCGGCCACCGTCACAGCCGCTCCGGCAAAGCATACCAGCAGGGACAATAGCAGCACCGACGGATGGTTCATGTCAAGAAGCAGCAGCGTCAGATTCCCCAGGAAGAAGAACAGGGTATCCCACGCGGCCAGATAAGCCACCCGCTTGAGCAGCAGCGCGTTTTGAGTACAGAAAGACCGGTCCAGGCCGATATTGGCCGCGATCTTCCAGCCCATGAACAAGACGGCATAGCAGGGAACGGCCGTCAGCCACAGGAAGATCAGCCACGGCCAGAAGGCCCCGGCGGCATCGGGATAGGCCCCGGCGATATTGAGCCCCACGATGGGCAGCACGGCGAAGTATACGATCAGGCCGCATATTCCCACCCCGATGATGATAGCCTTAAGAGACGCCGAAAGCTTTTTCTGATCCATTCTTGATCCCTCCCCGTTCATGATACTGCACACACAGAGTACACCCTGTCAATTCGATTGTCAATATATTTTTATCGAATTTCGATAATTTTTTATCGATCATAGAAAAGATCCGCATGACATCGGAGTCATGCGGACCGATATGGAAGCTCCGGATATCATCCGGCGGCTCCGTTTACTTTCCCGGCCGGATCAGGCCCCGGAAGGGAACAGATCCGGGTGTTCGTGGACGAGAGCCGCATAGAGCGTGGCGGTCCATCCGTAGTCCCGGATGGTCTGTGTGATCCGTCGCGAGCCGATATAGGGGCTGACCGGCGCGCCTTTCCGGCGGAGCCTGGGGGGCGAGATCAGGCACCGGCTGTCGTAATACTCGTAGAACACCCCATCGTTCATGAAGACCCGGGCGATCCCCCTGACAGTGTCCCGGACGATCTCATCCGCCAGTTCCTTCTCCCCGCATCGGTAGAGGCCTTCCGCGATCAGGTAAACATAGTTGATCCACACAGGGCCGCACCACATATCCGTACCGAAGGACTTTTCGGAGGCGGATATCGACGGGATCGGAAAAGCCGCCTTGAATCCCTTCGGATCCCTCAGGGACGCGGTCAGGGCGTTTTTCTGGCTTTCGGAGCAGACGCCCGCGAACAGGGGCATGAAGGAACAAATGGAGCGGAAGCGGTGCAGTGCCTGCGTTTTCACCTCAAAGTCATAGTACATCCGGTCCGTTTCGTCCCACAGGCGCTCGTTGATCAGGCGTTTGAGTTCCTGCGCGTATGCCGCCCACCGTTTCGCGTCTTCATCCCTTTGGAGCGTCTGAGCCAGGAAACTCATGGCATCCGCTTCCCGCTTCATGAAGCAGGAAAAATCGATGCATTCCATCTCCTCCACATCGTCAAAGCGGGAGCAGTTGTCCATGCCGGACTCGTCGCACCGGTTGTTGGCCATATCCCTGTTGATGTGCCAGAAGAACAGGCCGGAGGGGGTCCTGCGGTGGTCCATGTCCCATTGCAGGTATTTTTCCAGCCCGTCATAGCATTGGGCGGCGAAAGCCGTATCCCCCGTCCGCCTGACGGTCTTCTCCACGCTCCAGGCGATCAGGGGCGGCTGGGTGATCGCGGAATGCCAGTCCACCGACGAGGCGTGAGGGATCATTCCGTCCGGCATCTGGACATCGAACAGGGACAGGATCGTGTCTTTGGCCAGTCCATCGCTGATCACATGGTTGCCGAGGCTGTGGAAGCAGGAGTCCCACAGCCACAGTTTTCCGTGAGGATACCGGTCGGGCGTCGTCCAGTAATGCCTGAAGATCCCCTGGGGCGCATAGACCTGGGACTTCATGACGGACAGGGCGTGCAGATACGTCTTCCCCACATTTTCCTCCAGATCCGATATGTCGAACCGGTCAAAAAAGGCGGAACGCTTCAGGATGACAGCTTCCACTTCATCAGGATCGCACCCGGTGTCCCCCTCCAGGGACAGGCAGAAGAAGCAGTCTTCACCGGACCGGGATGTGGTCAGCGTCACGTTATCATCCGCTTTTCCCTGATCGAACACGAGCCTGAGCCGCCCCTCGGGGCACAGGCCCACCAGCGTCGCGTTCGACTTGAATGCGACGCAGAACCTTTTCCGCTCATCCCCGATGAGAGCCTTCCCAAGGATGATATCGGAAGCGACGATCTCCCAGGTGAGATCCGAGACACCGGTGGTGTCCATGCTGATCTCGAACCGGGCCGGGGCGATGAAGCGGATCCCCGGCCGGTCGCCCGACAGAAAACCGATGAGCTGACTGAAGTAGTCCGTTTTCCCCTCCAGGCCGGAAAAAGCGAAGATCGCGCCCTGGCCCCAAACATCCATCCTGTCCATATGCCGCACTCCTTTTTCAAAGATCATGTCTTTACTGACTGATATCGGGAAATGATCCTGTTGCCCAAACGGGCTTATCATGTCATAATAAGACAGATATGAGCTCAAATCCCACAGGGAGATGATATACATGCGCGTGTCTTACCGAAACCCCCGGGCCGACGCCTGGTACAGAGCAGCCCTTGACGACCCGGCCTCGTTCCCCTTCCGCTTCACTTACGGCGGCCGGACCATCGCAGGCTTCCCGGAGAGCGAGTTCGTCCGCACTGGCTGTGAGATCACGCGGGAAAAGGGCAAAGAGACCGCCGAGATGATCTGGCGGAAGGGCGACGGCCTTGTCGTGACGCTGCGCTGTTCCCATTACGCGTCATACGGTGTCTCGGAATGGACCGTGTGGTTCGAGAACCGGGGCGTTCGAGATACCCCGGTGCTTCAGGACGCCGAGACCGTACTGACCTTTCCAGGGAAATATCCCGCGCTCAAAGGGATCCTGGGGGATCACGGGAACGATTACCGGCCCTACGCGCTGGATGTATCCTGCCAGCCCCGGCACTTTGAAAGCAACACCGGGCGGGCCACCCATGTGAGCTTCCCGTACTTCGACCTGGAATACGGCGACGGCGGCGTGATGCTGGCCATCGGCTGGGCCGGGACCTGGCGGGCGGACTTCCGCTATGACGCGGCGGAAGGCGTGACGGAATACCGGGCCGGGGCCGTCAACCGTCTGAGGACAAAGCTGCGTCCCGGCGAAAAGATCCGCACCGCGCTGTTCGTGCGGGCGCCCTATCAGGTGCGCAGCGAGGACTATGCCGTCAACTTCTGGCGCAGCTGGTTCATCGCTCACAACCTTCCCAAAGCGGACGGCCGGCAGGCCCGTCTCGTCCCGTTCTCCACCTGCTGCATCGCCGGCGATACCGGGCGGCCCAATTCCGACGGCAGCATCTCGGAGGACTGTACCACCTGGCGTCCCACCCTGGAAAAAATGATCGCGGAGGACGTGAAGGTGGACTACCGGTGGTTCGACGCGGGCTGGTACGTTTCTCCCGACGGTTCCAGCCCGAAGACGGACTGGTGGGGCACCGTGGGGACCTGGACGCTGGACCCGCTGAAGTGGCCCGGGGACACCTTTCGGCAGTCCACGGATTTTGCCCGGGCGCACGGCATGAAGACCATCATGTGGTTCGAGCCCGAACGGGTCACGGATCCGGAGGCCCTGGCGGAAAACTGGGGCTACGATCCCCGCTGGGCCGTCCGGATACCGGGCAAACGGGCGATCAGCAACAATATCGGGGATCCCGCCTGCTTCAAGTGGACCCTGGAACGCATCCTGAAGACCCTCCGGGAGAACCGGGTGGAACTGTACCGCGAGGACAACAACAGTGATCAGGCATCCCTGTGGCGCCATCTGGACAGCCTGGAGGGCGATGACCGCGGAGGCATCACCGAGTGCCGCTTCATCGACGCCCATTACCGCCTGTGGGATGAGATCATCGCCGGCACCCTGTCCTGGGGCGGCTGCGGTTTCGTGGATTCCTGCGCCAGCGGCGGCGGAAGGAATGACCTGGAATCCCTGCGCCGGGGCGTGCCGCTGCTGCGCAGCGACGCGGACCGCACCACCACGGCCCTGCGCCTTTCCATGACCACTGCGTTCAACCGCTGGATACCCTTCTGCGGCGCTAATAATAAGGAAAAGCCGTCCCAGCTGTCCCCCACCGGGAAACTGGACATGTACGTGTGGCGCGCGTCCTATCTGCCGGTCATGAACGTGGACTCTCAGTTCACCCAGGACCCGGATCAGGACTTCGGGATCCTCCGCCGGGGCCTGAGCGAATGGAAGCGGGTGAGCCCTTACCTGCTGAAGGATCTCTATGTGCTGACACCGTGGCACACGGAAAAGGATACCTACGGATTCACAGCCTGCGCCTTCCACGACCCGGATACAGCTTCCGGAGCACTGCTGGCCTTCCGCCAGGAAAAGTGCCTGGAGGACACCCTGAGCGTCGTCCTTCCCTTCGCCGCCGGCGGGGATGGATACTGCCTCAAAGACGAGGACACCGGTGAAACTTTGACCGGCAGCGGCGGCGTTTTTACCCTCCGCTTTTCCGTTCCGCGTCAGGCCCGGCTGCTCTGGATCGTCTCGACCACACCGTGACCCGGCTCCCGTCCCGGTCCCACCGCTTGCCGCAGGAGGCGTAATCCGTCAGGATCAGGGGCTTCATGCCCGGCGCCTGATCGATGCTGACACGCACCATTTCGTTTTCTCCCGGCGGAAGCATCCGCCAGGTGATCGGATCGGGCACATCGATGGGGGTTTCGATATCCGGATCCTTCTGTTCGTCCCGGGCCAGCACCACGCAGCCGTAACGGAAAGCGTCGCTTGTACCGATCCTCTCCCGGATCAGGGGGATCCGGCCGCGGATCTTAACCGTGTCCCCGGAGCAAAAGAGACGCCTGACGCACACATATCCCTTTTCCATAGCCCCCGTGTCGACCCGGTCTCCGTTCACGAATATCTCCATTCCCCTCAGATCCTCCGGGACGCGCAGCCGGAGCGTGAACGCGGCGGGGCCCTCCGCGGCGTCCACCGTGATCCGCATGCTTCCGGTCCGGGGATAGGCGCTCCGGGCGGTCAGCCTGACGCGCCTTCCGTCCGCGTTCCTGAAAGCCACCGTGCCGGAGAACAGGGCGTTGACATAAACGCCGTCCGCGGCCTGAAGAACGGCTGTCAGGGGAAGGAGCGCGATCCCCGCCGAGGCGATGCACGCGCAGCACCCGTAAAAGCCGCCGAAAGAAAAACGTTTCAGCCCGCCGATGCCGATGCCGCGGCGGCCTGAAACAAGGGGGCTGTAGCTGTCAAAGGGCAGGGCGCTCATGAAGGACCTCGACTGCCTGTCATACTGGGGCAGGCCGTACAGGTTCACCGCGCCGAAGAGCGCGTTGAATCCCGTGCGTTCGATAAAGGCGTAATACCGGCTGTCCCCGGTCAAAAGGAGCAGCTTCGCACACAGACGCATCCAGGTCACGGAAACACAGGTCTCCTGCATGACATCCTTCGTCTCCTCGACCTGGCGGATCGAGGAATGATCGAACTTTTCATCGGTGCAGCCGGAGCAGCCGATGACTGTCAGATCCGTTTCGGTGACAGCCCTAAAAAAGTTCATTACGGCGCGCAGGTATCCTTCCTTCCCCGTCGCCTGGTAGTAGGCCAGCACGCCCTCAAAAAAGGACATGGTCTCATAGGCCTTCACTTCCGGATACTCAAACGGCGGGAAACGGTCTTCCAGCGCGAGAGCGATCAGATCACCGTCCCGGCAGCCGCCGGTGGACAGGATGTATTC
The DNA here is from genome assembly GCA_902803675.1 of uncultured Eubacteriales bacterium. Next base: position 2,387 of record CADCQZ010000207.1, on the reverse strand, counting down.
GGCGAACTCAAGATACCGCGCCTCTTTCGTCAGGCCGTAAAGTGCCATGAACGGCTCCAGGATGGAACAGGAATTGACCCCGCCCCAGAGATCGGACGTCCGGGTGATATCCACTTTCCCGGGGCCCACTTTTTGTTGGATCGCGTCCGCGTGCCGGATCAGCGCGGCGAGGATCCGCCCCTTGAGATCTTCCTCCCGGCAGATCTCAAGGAAGTGGATCAGCCCCGTCATCACGTATTTCCGGCCCCACAGATCCCATCCTGTCAGCTCATGGGTCTCCGAATAAGTGGATATGCGCCCGTCGGGGCGCTGCGCGCGCAAAAGATCCTCCACCGTGCCGCGCAGGATCCCGTACAGTTCTTCACTTCCCGTCGCTCTGCAGCACAGGCAGGCGCCGCGCATCATCTTGCCCCAGTATTCGCACCGCCAGCCCCTGTCGCCGTCATCAGAATCACGGGTAAAAACACGCGCGAAGTCCCGCCACAGGTCCTCTCTGAGCAGCTGATGGCTGAGAGCGAACTCCAGATAGTCCCGAAAGATCCCGGTGAGTTCAAGACTGTGCATATCCGGGAACCGAAGACGATCCACCATATCGGCGCTCCTTATGGCCGCGGGTCATCTGCCGGCGCGTCCTGCTCTGCGCGGCATCTGCGGCGGTAGTCGTTCAGGCTCATGCCGTAATACTCCCTGAATTTGGCGTTGAAATACTGCAGCCGGCTGTAACCGATGGTCTCACAGACCTGCTCGTTGGTCATCCGGGTCTCCCGGATCAGGCGGGCCGCGTGCTCCATGCGCACCTCCTGCAGATAATCCACCAGCTTTTTACCGGTCTCCTGATGGAACACGCGGCTCAAATGCCCGGTGCTGATGCTCAGGGCGTCAGCGATGGACTGGGTGGACAGTTCCGCCGGCGGCGTGTTCCGGATATGGAGCATCGCGTACCGGACCACGCTCTGGTTGCTCTCACTGCTCTCCCTGGACAGGTAGGCGATCAGGGTCATGCTGTCTTCCTTCAGACGCGTGGAAAAGGCGCCGATGTCCTCGATGTGGTAATACGTGTTCATCAGATCGCAGCCGAAAACATCCTCCGGGACACCTTTCATGTCATAAACGATCTTGCACAGGAGCATGGCCGCCGTCAGCATCACGCCGCGCATGATGTTCAGATAGGGGGGATCCTCCTTCAGCCGCGTGATGACGGCGTCGATCTCCTCATTGACCTCATCCGCCGCCTGCCGGCGGATCAGGTCGGACAGGGAAAAGAGCCGGGAGATCATCTCGCTCATGGCCTGATCGTTCCCGGGCGTGTCCTTCGCCTCAAAAACGAAGACCCGGCCGCTGTCACCGAAATAGCGGCCCGACAGCGCGCGGCGCGCGCAGCGGTAGCTGACCTGCACGCGGTTTTCCGTCTCCGCCAGGATGCCGACGCCGAAGATCAGGGGGATGTTTTTTTCGTCCAGTACTTCCGACGCCTGTTCCAGGATCCGGGGCACGGCATCCTTATCCGCGCCGTGGTTGATCAGGAACACCCGTTCTTTCTGACGGGTGGTGAAAGCCGCGGTCTTAAACCCCTCCGGGAAGCAGGTGAGCACGGCTTCCTCGACCGCGGGGGCGGGCGTATCGGACAGCATCACCACCTGAAAATAAGGATAAGGAAGATCGATGCCCAACTGAGGCATGGGGCCCGTGTAATGCGCCTCACCGCTCATCAGACAGTCGAGCCAGGCGGACCTGAGCACCTCATGATTCTGCTCGAGAAACTGTGTCTGCTTCTCGGTGGTATCGCTCATATCCCTCAGCGCGGTCTCGATGCGGGAAAAATGCTCGATGGGAGACGCCACCAGGCTTTTTCCTTCCGCTGTGTTCTCGGGGATGGCGAAATGACCGATCAGTCGGCGCATGGGCCGGGAGTAATGGGCCATCAGCACCCAAAGGACGGCGACCAGGCCGGCGCCGAGCAGCACCAGGCACACAACGGCCAGGATGGAAAAAGTCTCGCTGTGATCCCGCAGCCACCCGGAAGCGGGACGGGCCAGGACGTAAACGAATCCGCCGGCGCCGCTGGAGCTTTCCGCGAGCATCACTTCCCGGCCGTCCTGCAGCCGGCAGGCCCCGCCGCTGGGCTGGGCGATGGGGAGCGTGGTCCCTACCAGAGAAACATCCTCCGCGCTCCGGATCACACCCTGCGTATCGGCCAGGAACACCATATCCGTTTCGGTCAGCGTTCTCAGGGATCGTCTGAAGAGCGTGTGCAGCTTATCCTCCCGGACCGCGGTCATGATCATGGGCGTCCTGATCCCGGGGAAGATCCCGGGCATGGGGCCCGCGTAGACGATGTACGGGACTTCCTCACCGTTTTCCGTAAAGAGCTGACGCAGCCAGAGAGG
>CADCQZ010000206.1 GCA_902803675.1 uncultured Eubacteriales bacterium | reverse complement strand
CCCCAGCATATGAGCGCCACTGTCTAATCGCGTAGACTGTAACAGAGGCCTATTGCTGGACAAACGGAACCGTCCCCGATGTCTCTGCGGCTTGCCGGGCAATCGATCACGTCCGTCTTCAAGGAAAAATAACTCTCGGGGGGCCTGTTCGACACATCGCTTTTTCTCATCGATTTCGGGGACGGCTTCGAGCTCAAAAAGGGCTCTTTTTACCCACCTCAGGCCGCGCTGCCTTTCCATTCCGAGATCTTCATTATATTATGGCATCCCCAAGACAAGGCGCGATAACATGACATCCATTGACCCTTTCTGGATGAACAAGAAAAGACAGATCCCTTTTCACTCAAAACGATGGCGTTTTGTTTCCTGTAATATACCATCACGCCCCGTCCGGCGTCAATCGGGACAGGGCCGCGCCGTCTTTCATTCGCTCCGCTGTCCGAAACCCCTTGCCAATCCCTGTATCTTCCTATAAAATATAGGGTATTCGTCCGCAAGGAGGCACAGGCCATGAGCATTTTCTTTCCCCTGCGGGGCCAGTATGAAGCCCTCCGGAGCGCTTTCAGGGAGCTGCCCGTCATCCGCCGGCAGGACGCCGCGCGCAGGATGAACGTGCATCCCCGCCGTGTCACGGGCCGGCTGGAAAAGATGATCCGCAAGGGGTACTATAAGGATACGACACCGCCGTATTACGATCAGGACATCGACGCCCTGGTGTCCTCCCCCCGGTATCAGACCTTCGCGAAGGTCTATATCGGGGCCGGGGATCTCAAGGCGGAGCTCCTGCGCATGCAGGCCCTGATCCGGGAGAGGATGAACACCCGCTATTCCCTGGCCCAGCGCGCCCGGCCCCAGGTGGTGGGCCGCTTCCTGGAGGACCTGTCCGGGGGGCTGCGCAGCGGCTCCGTGGGGAAGGTCATCGCCAAAAAGGGCCAGAAATTCATGCGCAGCCTGCTCGATCCCGGCAGCACCTTCGAGGAGGACCCGGTGGAGAACGCCCTGATGGAGGTGCTGGGCCTCATCGAGAACGACTGCACCACCCTGATGCAGCTCATGCCCACCCGGCAGGACAGGAACTACGCCCCGTTCCAGACCATCCTGCTCACCGCGGGCCACCGGGTCAAGGCCGTGGAGCAGTGCCTGCCCGAGGGGAACGCCGCGGAGAGGATCGCCCTGAGCACCGTGCCCACGGCGAACCGGCTGGCGCGGGAGCTGCGGGAGGAGACCCTTGCCCAGTTCGACGACGCCTTACGGGAACTGATGCGCCCGCCGCGCAGGCCCATGACCCCCACCGAGGAACTGATCGCCCAGCTGGAGACCGAATCGCGCCAGCTGCGCACGCTTTCCTCCCAGCTGCCCGAGACGCGGATGAAGAGCAGCCTCGCGGCCATCGCCGTCAAGCTGGACAGCATCCGCGCCCAGCTCCTCTCCTCCCCCGCGGAAGCGCCCGCCGCCCTAACGCGGTCCCTCAAAAACACCTACCTGCCCATGATGGACCAGCTGCTCACCCAGTACCTGCGCACGCCCTATTCCTCATCGGCGGACGCGACCTTCGCCGCCACGGAAGAGGTGTTCGCCGTGACACTGCCCCAGGCCTTCGACCGGATCCTGAAGGACATCGGCACCAGCAACGCCATCGACCTGCAGTCCAACGCCGAGGCCCTGGTGAAAAAGATGCAGCTGGACGGCCTGCTGCCCATGGATTTCGGAAAAGGCGCGTGAGCTTGCGCCGGGCCGCTTAAAGGACTATAATACCCGCTGACCGTTTCAGGAGGGGAAGGATGGACGAGGACATTCGCCTGGGTGACGTGATCCGCAGCCGCAAGAAGCATCCCTGCGGCGGGGACACCTGGACCGTGACCCGCACCGGCGCGGACATCAAGATGCGCTGCGACACCTGCGGCCGGGTGGTGATGCTGGACCGGGCCGTGTTCCTCAAGCGCCGCAAGGCCCTGCTCACCCGGGGCGAGGGCTACACCTTTCCCGTCCCGGACGAAAAATAACGTTTTTTTCAGGAGGCACTCATGACCGACAACAACACCATCGACGAAAAGACCGCGGCTCCCGAGCAGGGCGCCGAAGACAAAAAGGGCAAAAAGAAGGGGGCCAAGCCTATCAACCCCATCACCTACGAGATCTACAGCTGGATCGTCACCCTGCTGGCGGCCTTCGTCATCGCCATGCTGCTGCGCATGTTCGTGTTCGAGCCCATCAAGGTGGACGGCACCAGCATGACCAACACGCTCCTTGACAAGGAGATCGTCTATGTGTCCAAGCTGGACTATCTTTTCGGGGACGTGAAGCGCAACGACGTGGTGATCTGCCGCTATCCCAACCGCACCGGCTGGGCCTTCTCCCTGGGCGCGGGGCTGAGCCTGGACAATCACACCCTGTTCGTCAAGCGGGTGGTGGCCCTGCCGGGGGACACCGTCAGCATTTCCGGGGGCAAACTGTACGTGAACGGCGAAATGGTGGAGGATCCGGAGCATATGGGCTCCGTGCCGCGGGATTTCCCGGAGATCACGCTGTATGACGACCAGTACTTCGTCATGGGCGACAACCGCCGCACCAGCCACGACAGCCGCGCGAACGACGTGGGGCCCCTGAGGCGGGACCAGATCATGGGCCGGGCCCGTTTCGTGCTCTGGCCGCTCAACAGGATCCGGGGCATCAAATAAACTTTATCTTCAAGAGGGGAACATCCATGAAGATCGCGATCTACGGAGCAGGCTCCCTGGGCATCGTCCTGGGGGCCTTTTTAAACAAAGCGGGGCTGGACGCGGCCCTGATCAATCACAACCGGGAACAGGTGGACGCCCTCAACTCAAAGGGTGCCCGGGTCACGGGGCTTACGGAGATGACCGTGCCCGCGCGGGCCTTCCTGCCCGAGGACATGGGAGACGGGTATGACCTGATCTTCCTTTTGACCAAGCAGCTGGACAACGCGGCCGTCGCCCGGTTTTTAAAGGACCGCCTGAGCCCGGCCGGCATCGTGTGCACCCTGCAGAACGGCCTGCCCGAGGAAGAGCTTTCCGGCATCCTGGGCAGGGACCGCGTGATGGGCTGCACCGTGTCCTGGGGCGCCACACTGGAGGGCCCCGGCGTGAGCCGCCTCACCAGCGATCCCAAGTCCATGACCTTCGGCCTGGGCCCGGCGGAGGGCCCCTGGAACAACAAATGCGCCATGGTGCAGGGCGTGCTGGAAAAAATGTGCCCCGTGGAACGGGTGGGGAACTTAAAGAGCGCCCGCTGGTCCAAGCTGCTGATCAACGCCGCCTTTTCCGGCACGGGCACGGTGATGGGCGGCACCTTCGGGGACGCGGCGAAGGATCACCTGAGCCGCAGGATCTGCCTGGAAGTGATCCAGGAGTGCATCCGGGTGGGGCACGCCTCCGGTGTCACGTTCGCCCCGGTGCAGGGCAATGACATCGTGAAGCTCATGTACTGGAAAAATCCCATCAAAAAGGAGATGGCCCTGGCCATCCTGCCCGTGGCCATCCGGAAGCACGCCGCCATCGAGCCCTCCATGCTCCGGGACCTCAAAAACGGCAGAAAGTGCGAGATCAACGCCATCAACGGGGCCGTGTGCGCCGCCGGCAGGAAGGTGAACGTGCCCACCCCGGTGAATGACAGGATCGTTGAGATCATCACCCGGATGGAAAAGGGGGAGCTTCAGCCCGGCAAGGACAACCTGAAGCTGTTCGGCGACCTGAGGACATGAGAAACAGAAACTGAAGACTGAAAAATGAATAATGAATGACCGGAAAATACGGAATGGTCCAGACCAATCAAATTATTCATTCTTAAGTTTTAAGTTTTCAGTATTCATTACATTTTCCCTCCGCGCCCTTATTGCCAACATCTGGATAATGCTGTATAATGGACCTGCGTTCAGCAGTGCAGGCAGCGGTTACTTCTCTGCCTCAGGAGAAGTGGCGGAATTGGTAGACGCGCGGGATTGATAATCCCGTGGCCCCCGGCAGTGCCGCGGCGGCCGTGAAGGTTCGAGTCCTTCCTGAGACCGCTGCCGACGATACTCTGCGCATTTTTGACACAACGGCAAAGAGCTCAGCGCTTTGCCGTTTCTTTCTTATCCTCAGCGACCCCGCAAAGGAGCCGGTACGATGGCCAGGTTCAATCAGAAAAACAATGACAAAGCTCCCAACAGGGCGGATTTCCCCGCCTTCCGGATGAAGGAGAAGGAGCAGCTCGCCGCTGCCGTACTGACGAGCCTGTTCGGCGAGCAGAAATATTACGGCTCCACGGACATAGGTCTCGTGCGCCTGGCCACGCGGTGTGCCGTGACGGATCCCGATTTCCTCCTGCGGCTGGCGGCTTACGCGCGCAATGAGGCCAACCTGCGCACCGTGAGCCACGTGCTCACCTGCGTGATCGCCCGCGAGGCGCCGGGATACACCCGCGCCGCGGTGAGGAACGTGGTGGTCCGGGGGGACGATATCACCGAGATCATGGCCTGCACCCTCAGCCTCTACGGCAAGCCCTTCCCCAACGCCCTCAAACGCGCGATCGCGAGCGCGGTCCAGGGCTTTGACGAGTACGCCCTGGCCAAATACGCCGGCCGCGGCCGGGCCCTGAAAATGCGGGACGTGCTCCGGATCACCCACCCGAAGCCCAGGGATGAAAAGACCGCGGCCCTGTTCAAAAAGGTGCTGGACGGCACCCTCGAGACCCCCTACACCTGGGAGACCGAGCTGAGCGAACGCGGCAGCACCGCCGAGGTCTGGAACGACCTGATCGCCTCGGGCCGGGTGGGCTATATGGCCCTAATGCGCAACCTGAGGAACATCGTGAAGACCGGCGCGGACCTATCTCCGGTGCTCGCGCTCCTGTCCGACCCGGAACAGGTCAAAAAAAGCCGCCAGCTGCCCTACAGGTTTTTCAGCGCCTACGCCGCCCTCAGGGACGAGGATCTCCTGACTCCTCAGATCCTCGAGGCGCTGGAGAAGGCCCTGGAAGCCTCCGCCGCCGATATGGAGACCATCCCCGGCCGCACGCTGATCGCGGTGGACGTATCCGGCTCCATGCGCTCGCCCGTTTCCGCGAAGAGCGCCGTGCGCTGCCGGGATATCGCGTGCCTTCTGGGCGTGATGTCCGCCCGGCTGTGCGAGGACGCCGAAGTGTGCTATTTCGATATGCCCGGCCGCTCTTCCGCCCTGCCATCCGGCAGGGGCTATGAGATCCGGCGGTACAAAAGGGACGATCCGATACTGCCCAACTGCGGCACCGGCTGGTTCCGCGGCGGCGGCACCCAGATGGACCTGCCCCTCCTCTACGCCCTCGAGGAGGACCCGGAAGCGGCCGAACGGCCCTT
>CADCQZ010000205.1 GCA_902803675.1 uncultured Eubacteriales bacterium | reverse complement strand
GAACACGAAGAAGGACACCCTGGACACGATGCTCATGGCCGCCACCGCCTCGTCCCCGTAGGGCCCGGCGCTGCTGTTGAGCAGGATTGTGGCCAGGCTGTTGAGCACCTGGCGGAGCAGGCTCGGAAGGCCGGTGGTCATGATGTCGCCCACCATCCGGGGCCTCAGGTCCGCCTTCTTCAGGGAGATCCTGACGGCGGTCTTCCCCCTGAGATACATGCTCAGCAGGATCGTGAAGGACACCACCTGGCTGAAGGCGGTGGCAGCGGCGGCGCCGGCGATGCCCATATCCAGCGCGAACATCAGGACCGGATCCAGGGCGATGTTCAGGACCGCGCCGGTCATCATGCCCACCATCCCCAGGGACGCCTTCCCCTCAAACCGCAGGAGATTGTTCAGCGTGTAGCTGCCGGTCATGGCGGGAGCCGCGATCAGGATATAGGTGAGATACTGCTTCGCGTAAGGCGCGATGGTGGGGGTGCTGCCCAGCAGGCGGACGATGGGATCCATGAAGACCGCGGCGGCGGCGGAGATCATGACGCCCGTACCGAAGGAGCACAGGATGCCCGTGGAAGCGACCCGGGACGCGGCCTCGGGATCCCGGGCCCCCAGGAGCCTGGCGGAGATGCTGCCAGAGCCCATGCCGAACATGAAGCCCACGGCCTGGATGAGCGCCATGAAGCCGAAGACCACGCCGATGGCGGCGCTCTGGCTGGTGCCCAGCCGCCCCACGAAGGCGGTATCCACCAGGTTGTAGATGCTGGAGACCAGCATGCTCAGTATGGTGGGGACCGAGAGGGCGGCGATCAGCCTGACGACGGGCTGCCCGGTCATCTTTTCATACCTGCTCATCGTGCCGCTGTCCCGCATCGCATCCATCCTCCCCCGGCTTTTGATCCGACAGGCGGTATCATACCACAAAACCGCCGGGGATATCAAACCCGCGGGAACAGTTCATCCGATACAAAAAGAGACGGGAAGACCCGCCTCCTTTTGTATGATCCTGTTTCACGTCGGGCCCCGGGATGCCCCGCCGCCCGGCTCATCTCGCAAAGGGCCTGTTCCACGAGCCGATCTCGATCAGGTTCCCTTCCGGATCCGCGATATAGCAGGTCCTCTGCCCCCAGGGCTCGGTCTCCGGCGCCAGCACAGGCTTCGCGCCCTTTTCCACCGCCTTTTCAAACGCCCGGTCCACCTCGTCGAAGGTGTCCACATACAGGGCGATCTCAAAGTGCCCGTTCAGGCCCTTCACATACTCATAGCGCCGGGAAGTCATCTTTTCGAAGTCCTTCCTCCCGTAGAGAAGGAACAGGGTGCCGTCCTTGATGAGATAGACGTTATCGGCGTCCTCGGCCTCCCTGATCTCAAAGCCCAGCACGTCCCGGTAGAACCGGATCATGGTCCCCATATCGCTGACCAAAAGCCCAAAGCCGTCCAGCCTCACAGCGCGCCTCCTTTGCGTGATGTCAAACCTTGAAGCACTTCTGGATATCCTTCCATTTGCCCAGCACGAAAATGGTCTGCCCGTTCAGGAGCAGCGTATCGCTGGACACGCCCAGGCTGGGCTTGCCGTCCTCGCGCACGGCCAGGAGGTTCAGGTTGTACTTTTTACGGATATCCAGGCCGCCCACGGTCTTCCCGTTCCACTCCTCCGGCACCTGGATCTCGTAGATGTCGTACTCGCCGTCCAGGTCGATAAAGTCCTTCACGTGCTCCGAGGTGTAACGCATGACTGTCCAGGCCGCCAGCTGGCCCTCCGGGTAGACGACTTCGTCCGCGCCATTCCGGAGCAGGAACTTCCTGTGCACGTCGTCGGAGGCCCGGGCCACCACCCGCCTGGCGCCCAGGTCCTTGAGGAGGGACGTGGTCTCCAGCGAGCTCTGGAAATCGTCGCCGATGGTGACGAAGCAGACGTCATAGTCGCTGACCCCCAGGGATCTTAAGAAGTTCTCGTCGGTAGTGTCCCCGATCTGAGCGTCCGTCACATAGGGCAGCACCCTGTTGACCTTCTCCTCGTCCGTGTCGACAGCCATGACCTCGTGATTGAGCTTGTTGAGCTCCAGGGCGATCTTCTGGCCGAACAGCCCCAGGCCGATCAAAAGAACAGATCTCACGTTCTATACCTCCATTAACCCACTGTGATCTTTTCCACCGGCAATGTGCCGCGGGAGGCCGACTTCACGGACTGCGCCGCGTAGATCAGTGTGAGCCCGCCCACTCTGCCGAAAAACATCAGTACCATCAGGATGCACCGGGAAACGGCTCCCAGCCCGGGCGTGATCCCCAGGGTGAGCCCCACCGTGCCCACCGCAGAGGCCGTCTCGAACAGGCAGGCCACCAGCGGCAGGCTCTCCAGCCGGCTGATGGCGAGGCCGCTGATGAAGAACAGAAGCACATACATCATCACGATGGCGGCGGCGCTGCGCACCGCGTCCTCCCCGATCTTCCGGCCGAAGCATGTGGTGTCCTCTTTCCTGCGGAATACCGACAGCACCGTCAGGACCATGACCGCCACCGTGGTGGTCTTCAGGCCGCCCGCGGTGGACCCGGGGGATCCGCCGATGAGCATGCACAGGATCATGACGGCCTGCCCGCCGGCGCTCATCCCGTTCAGGTCCACGGTGTTGAAGCCCGCCGTGCGCAGCGTCACGGACTGGAACAGGCTCGGCAGCACCCGCCGGGACGCGGGCAGGGCCCTCATCTCAAAAAAGAAAAACCACAAAAAGGGCAGCAGGACCAGCAGAGCGGAGGTGGTGAGCACGATCTTGCTCTGCAGCCGGTACTGCTTGAAGCGGATGCCGTGGAGCTTCACATCGTTCCACACCAGAAAGCCGATGCCGCCCACGGTGATCAAAAGGATCACCGTGACGTTGACCAGAACATTGCCGGAAAACCCCGTCAGAGAGGAAAACGGGCCCCGGATCCCCATCAGGTCGAAGCCGGCGTTGCAGAAAGCGGAAACGGAATGGAACACCGCGTACCAGATGCCCCTCCCCCATCCGAACTCGGGGATGAAAGCCGGCAGCAGCAGCAAGGCGCCGGAAAGCTCGATCACGAAAGCCGCGATGATGATGAACCGGGTCAGGCGCACGATACCGCCCACCTGGGGCGCGGATATGGATTCGCGCATGACGCTGCGCTGCATCAGGCCGATGCGGCGGCCGGAAATGAATGAAAGGGACAATGCGGCGGTGACCACGCCCATGCCGCCGATCTGGATCAGGGTGAGGATCACGGCCTGCCCGAAGGCGGACCAGTAGGTGGCCGTGTCCCTGACCACCAGCCCCGTGACGCACACCGCCGAGGTGGCGGTGAACAGGCAGTCCATAAAATGCGCGCCGCCCGGATGCCGGCTGGACAAGGGCAGCATCAACAGGAGCGTGCCGGTCATGATCAGGGCGAAAAAGCTCAGCGCGATGACCTGGAACGATGTGAGCCGGAAGTGTTTTTTACTGTTCTTCACGATCCCCCTCCTTCCCCGTATGGAAGCATTATACACCAAATACGCCGCGAACGCATCACCGGGTTTGATCCGCGGCGGCCTCTGTCATGTTCACGGCCTGATCCAGGATCACATCCGTCAGCTCCAGCTGCGCGATCCAGTCCCCCGGCAGGGCGGACAGGCCGTGGTACGCGCCCAGGATGTTCCCCGCGACCGAAGCGGTGGAATCGCTGTCACCGCTGTGATTGACGGCGGCGATCAGGGCTTCGGTGATATCCCGCGGATGCTTCAGGCAGCAGTAAACGGCGATGGCCATGGCCTCGTCCCCCACCCATCCGCCGCCGATGGAATGGATGGCTTCCACCTCCGGCACGGCGCTGCTGCTGAGCCACACGGCGTTTTGGATCATCCCGGCAAAATGCTCCGTCTCCGGCAGCTTCCACTGCTTCCTGAGCGCGTTCAGGGAATCCTGCACGATATCCTGAAGGGGCCTTTGTTCCCCATAGACACAGCGGTACACCATATCCGACAGCATCCCGGCGGGCGCCCACGCGCCCGGATGCCCGTGGGTGATCGCGGCGGACCGGGCCCCCAGGATGAGGGGCTTTTCCCAGAAAGGCATGAAGCCGGCCGGAGCGGAGCGCATGACGCCCCCGCAGCCCTTGGAAAAGTTCAGCGGCTCGCTGAGCGTGCCCTTCCTGCCGCCCCGCAGGGAAAACAGACAGGTATTGCCCGGGGCGCGCTGCTCGTACAGCCCCGGCACCCTCATCAGCCCGCTCTTCGACTCCAGATCGGAACGGGCATCCTCTCCCTGGGTCTTGAGCCAGCACAGATAAGCCTGGAAGATATAGTCGTCCGGGCGCTTTCCCGTGCGGTATTTCTTTTCCTGCTGCCAGCCCAGCACCAGCCCTTCGTTGGTGAAGAGCGTCATCTGCGTGTCGTCCGAGAACCGCGCCTTTCCCCCGTGGGTCTCCAGGGCGCGGACCTGCCCGTACTGCCTTTTGATCATTTCCCAGGGCAGGAATTCCACCTCGTATCCCAGGGCGTCTCCCAGCGCGCCGCCCATCAGGCAGCCCGCGATCCTGTCATACAAAACCATCCTGTCCATACCGATCCCTCCCCGGATACCCGCCGGACGATCCCGCCGGCGGCGTCAGACCTATAATTATGCACAAAAAACAGGGCCCGGTCAATCACCGATCGCCTTGGGCGGGCCCCGGAGAAAAAAACGGCGCCCCGGACAGAGCCGGAGCGCCGAAGATCGAACGAGCTCAGGATTCCGGCCCGAGGATGTCGTACTCCAGCACGATGCCGTTATCGCCCTCCAGCAGGATCGTCCCGTCGCCCGGATCGGAGAAGAAGGTCTCGTAGATCTCATCGTCTTCCGTCACGTCATAGGTGCCGGAAGCGTTCAGGGTCGTGGTGACGACGGTGCCGGCGGCCTTCAGCTGTCTGGTCTCGGGATCATACAGGCCCGCCATGTCGAAATCGGCGTACTGATCATCTCCGCCCCTGTGGATGAACACGGAATAGAAGAAGGTCTCCTCGTCATAGAGGCCCTGCCAGTGGATCTCCACGTAGACGTCCTCGTCATCGTTGCGCCACACGCCGTTGAAGCTGCCGATGGGGATGAACTGCAGATCCGCGCCCATATCATCGTGGCCGTCGTGCCACTCCAGCGCGCCGTCCTCCGTCAGGGAGAACACGGTGACGGTGTTTTCCTCATCGATGCCCTCGTATTCGCTGTCGCCCCGGGTCATGTCCAGCGTCAGGGGATCCAGGGTATAGCCGGTCTTGCGGGAGGAAAAGGAAACCAGGCAGTCCGTTTCCGCGTCATAGAAGCAGGCATACTCCCACTGGGCGCCGGCGTTCTCTTCCTGATCGAACAGGTCCACCAGCACGCGGTAGCCTTCCTCTTCATAAACGATCTCCACCAGGCCGCCCATCATGGCCCAGTCGCCCTCGAATTTCATACCGCCCTCAGGCTCGGTCTGCGCCTCACCCAGGGCCGAAACGCATAAAAGCGCCATCACGACAGCCATCAGAACGCTCAAAAGTTTCTTCATCGTCATCAAGTCCTTCCTTTCGTTTTGTCGTTGGATCGGTTCCGGTATCCATGTTTACCATTTTCCGCGCTTCTGTGTCAAGGGACGATCACGAATATTTACATGTCCGGGATGCCGGGCCGGCCGGGGAGACCGTTCCCGTCCGCGAGGAGAGCGAAAAGACGGTCCATCCGCTCCCGGATGCACGCGTATACCTCCTCACAGGCAGCCCCGGAGGCGGGATCGGGGATCCCGTAAAAAAGGGAGCTGAGGGGCTCGCACCTGTCCCCGGGCAGGTCCAGCATGGCGAAACGGTCCGCGGCGCCCCGGGAGATCATGGCGAAACGGCTGAAGGCGGCAAAGTCCCGGTAATCCAGGTACCGGGCGGACCCGTTCGCCAGGTCCGGCTCGATCCCGTGCCTCCTCAGCGTGAAACGCACCTCCTCGGGGACCGGCTGTCCCCGCGTGTTCGGGAACGCCGCGCGCGCCTGTGCCCGCAGGGACCATCCCCTCTCCTTCGCCATATGGTTCAGGATGTCGGCGCACATGACGCTGCGGTTCAGCCCGCCGTCGCAGCAGAAGCAGATCTCCTCCGGCTCGTCCCGGTAGCTGGCCATATCCGAAAAGCGCTGGGCCGTGAGCGCTTCCGGGCTCACCGTCAGCACCGGGGACCTGTCGCGATCGGGCTGCATGCCCTCCAGCGCGGCCCCCAGGCGGTCCCCGTCGATCTCTCCCGGGCGGAAATACATCAGGGTGATGTGGGGCGTGAGCGGATAGTCCAGCGCTCTGACCCGGTCAAAGGGGCGGTACAGCTCCGTCAGAAGGGCATAGTCCTCTTCCGAGACCGGCCTCAAAAGCAGCACCACGGACCTGGAGACCATGTTGACGATCCTGTCCGGCAGGAGGCGGACCTGCCGCCCCGCGTGCTTTTCCCTGAGATCCCGGACGATATCCCGCGCCCGCCCGAGGCTCTCATCCACCGCCCGGGCATAAGCGTCCTCCCCCATTCCCGGCGCCATATCCCGTTCCGGGTCCATCAGGTCGTGCAGCGTCATGTGCAGCGTGGACGCCGGCAGGGGATCGGCGCACATGCCCGTGCCCGAAAGACGCCCCCTTAGGATCGACTGCATCAGCCGCGTCAAATGAAAAGTATCCCTGTCCGGACGGAACACCACCGTGGATCCCGGGAAGGGGCGGAACGCCCCGTCCGGGCCGACCTTATGCTTCAGGCCCGGGTGCGTCAAAAACCGTCCGCGGACGGGCTCATATTTCCAGGCGGTCCTCAGATCATATTCTTCAAGAAGCGTCACGGTCCCGCGCCTCCCTCCTGCCCCTGACGGGGTCTTCTCCGGTCTCCCGGTCATTATAGCATAAAAAAACGCGGGGCACGCGCCCCGCTGAGATCTTCCTTCCGGTCATGCCGCCTTTTCAGGCCCCGTGGTCCTCAAGATACCGCCGTTTTCTGCGCGCGTCCTCCGCCTCCAGAGATGAATCGTCACGGACGCCGGCCAGATATTCCAGATGATGCCGGAACTCATGCCGCAGCACGCCCCGCAGGATATCCCGGGCCTCACGCGCGTCCGCGTTCGGGCAGGCCCGGTCGAAGGACCCCTTGTACATGACGATCTGCCTCACGCCGGAGAACACCCTGTACATCCCCAGGACGCACAGGTCGTCCCCCCGGGCGTAATCCGGCACCACCGCGGCCTGGGACACGATCACCCCGCCGGTGAGGTCACGGAAAAACGCCTCGGGCAGCTCGTCCATCAATTCTGAAATGATCGAGGCGTATTCCGCGGCGCCGATCATGCTTTCCCCGGCTGTTTCGCGCCCCGGCTCTTGCCCAGATAGGCTTCCTTCACCTTGGGGTCGTCCAAAAGCTCCTTGCCGGTGCCGTGCATGGTGATGGAGCCGGTCTCCAGCACATAGGCGGAATCCGCGATGTGCAGGGCGGCGTTGGCGTTCTGCTCCACCAGGAGGATCGTGATGCCCTCCTCGTGCAGCCGCTCGATGATCCTGAAGATATCCCGGATCACCAGCGGCGCCAGGCCCAGGGAAGGCTCGTCCATCATCATCAGTTTCGGGCGCATCATCATGGCGCGGCCCACGGCCAGCATCTGCTGCTCCCCTCCGGAAAGGGTGCCCGCCAGCTGCCAGGAGCGCTCCTCCAGGCGGGGAAAGAGCTGGTACACGTGCTCGATGTCCGGCGTGAGATCGTCCTTGCGCAGATAGGCGCCGATCCTCAGGTTCTCCAGCACCGTCAGGTTGGGGAACACCCGCCGGCCCTCCGGCACCATGCCGATGCCTTCGGACACGATCTTCTGGGGCGTCTGCCCGCTGATGACCTGGCCGTCATAGGTGATGGTGCCCTCCTTGATGGGCACCAGGCCGGAGATGGCCCGCAGCGTGGTGGACTTGCCCGCGCCGTTGGCCCCGATCAGGGTGACGATCTGGCCCTTTTCCACCGTCAGGGATATGCCCTTGATCGCCTCGATGCCGCCGTAGCTGACCTTCAGGTCTTTGATATAGAGCAGGCTCATTCGTCATTCCCTCCCAGATAGGCCTCGATGACCGCCTGATCGTTCTGGATCTCCTCGGGGGTGCCCTCGGCGATCTGCTTTCCGAACTCGATCACGTAGATGCGGTCGGAGATGTTCATGACCAGGTCCATGTGATGCTCGATCACGAACACGGTGAGACCGAAATCCCGCTTGATCTGCTGGATGAACTGCCCCAGCTCCAGGGTCTCCTGCGGGTTCATGCCCGCCGCCGGCTCGTCCAGGAGCAGCAGCGTGGGCTCCGTGGCCAGGGCGCGGGCGATCTCCAGGCGGCGCTGCTTG
>CADCQZ010000204.1 GCA_902803675.1 uncultured Eubacteriales bacterium | reverse complement strand
GCGCTGTTCGTGTCCTTCTTCCCGCAGCTGGTGGCGGGGCCGATCGAGCGGGCCGACGATCTGCTGCCCCAGCTGACGGCGGTGAGGTCTTTTCAAAAGGAGGATCTTCGGGCGGGCGTCAAACTGCTGCTGTGCGGTTTTTTCCGGAAGATCTGTGTCGCCGACTTTATCGCGCCTTATGTGGATCGCCTTTTTTCCCTTGAGGCGCCCGACGGTTTTGCCGCTGTCCTGGGCGCGTTGCTGTTCGGGCTGCAGATCTATCATGATTTTGCCGGCTATTCCGAGATCGCCATGGGCAGTGCCAGGCTGCTCGGCATCCGGCTGACGCGGAATTTCAGGGAACCCTACCTGGCGCAGGATCTGCGGGATTTCTGGAGGCGCTGGCATATCACGCTTGACCGGTGGTTCCGCTCCTATGTTTATATCCCTCTGGGCGGAAGGAACAGGCGCTTCCTGGCGGCGGGGGCCGTGTTCCTGCTCAGCGGGCTGTGGCACGGGGCGGACTGGACATTTGTCTGCTGGGGCATTTATCACGGTCTGTTCTATGGCCTGGAGGCACTGATGCCGCGAAAGCGTCTTCCGAAGTGGGCGGGCACCGCTTTGACTTTTTCTTTGGTCACTCTCGGGTGGATCTTTTTCCGGGCTGCCGATATCGGGGAGGCCTTCTCACTTTACGGCGCGCTTTTTTCTCCCTGGCATTTTTCTCCGGTCTGGCGGGAAGCGGGGATGAGCCTGCCTGTTCTCATCCATTTGGCGGTCGTGGTCGGAGCCTCGTTCCTCACATGCCGCTGGGCTTTCACGGATGGGGAAGGATCGACCGACCGCGATCGGGTCCTGTGCGTTTTGCTCGTGCTCTCGATCGCCCTGTGCTGGCTGGGAGACCTTCAGAGCGGGGCGGCCAACGCCTTTATCTATTTTCAGTTTTAGGGGGGTAGACGGGCTTGAGACGTTTGTGTGTTTTCTTCCTGCCCCTGCTCCTCGCGGCACTGCTTTTCTCGGGCATCCTGTTCGCGCTGCCGGATCAGTACGCGGCCACTTATCTTGGCGCATTGAAAGATAAAGCGGACCTGCTCCGGCAGTCCTCCTTCAGTCCCCGCGTCATACTGATCGGCGGCTCGGGAGCGGCGTTCAGCCTCAGGAGCGATCTGCTGGAGGGAGAGGTTGCGGGCCGTAAAGTGATCAACTTCGGCCTGTACGGCGGGCTGGGGACGGCTCCCATGCTGGACCTGGCTCTGCCGGAGATCGCTCCCGGGGATGTCGTGCTCATCGCTCCCGAGCAGAACGAACAGACCTTGTCAGGCTTCTTCGGTCCCCGGGCCATGTGGCAGGCGGCGGACGGCCGGCCGGGCCTGCTGCTGCATTTGAGCGGAGAAAAACTGAAAGGCTTGATCGGGGATGCGCTGCCTTTCGCGGCGGAGAAGCTGTCCTTCTTTCTTCACGGGAACGCGCCGCGGGGGGATGGGGTCTATGCCCGGGATCACTTTACCGTCCGGGGGGATCTGACCGCCGAGGGCCGTGAAGGCAACATCATGCCCGGGGGATACGATCCGGACATGCCTGTAATGTTCGATCCGGATATGATCTCGCCCGGCTTTATCCGGGAGATGAACGCTTTTGCCGATGTCTGCCGGCACAGGGGCGCGAAGGTGTATTACCTGTTCGGCCCGATGAACGCCGCGGCCGTTTCGGCAGCGGAGAGGGAAAACGCCCCGGCTTTTGCCGAATACCTCGCGTCCCGGCTGGCCTTTCCGGTGTTGGGCGTTCCGGAGGACGGTATCCTTGACAGCGCGTGGTTTTTCGATACCAATTTTCATCTGAATGCCGCGGGCGCGGTCGTTTATACGGCCCGACTGGCGGAAAACTTAAAAAAAGAGCTGGGTATTCCGGGAAGCGTTTCCATTGCTCTGCCCACCCCGCCTTCAGGCCTGAATGAAAGATCGGAGGCGGTCTTGGGTCCGGACGCGGATCTTTTCCTGTATGAGGAACGGGATGGGGAAGCGTATCTGACGGCGCTCAAACCGGAAGGGAAGAGCCGGACCCATCTTCAGGTCCCCGGTGAGATGGACGGTCTGCCGGTCACGGC
>CADCQZ010000203.1 GCA_902803675.1 uncultured Eubacteriales bacterium | reverse complement strand
CTGTGCCTGCGGCGGCTCCCGAATTACCTCAAGGAACGCTGCGGGAAGAGCGATATCCAGGTGCTCAGCCCCATGAAGAAGGGCCTGTGCGGGGTGGAAAACCTCAACCGCCGCCTGCAGGCCGCCCTGAATCCCCCGGCGAAGTACAAGAAGGAGATCACCTTCGGCGAGACACTGTACCGGGTGGGCGACCGGGTGATGCACATCAAAAACGACTATGATCTAAGCTGGATCGACGCGCGCACCGGCCGGGAGGGCAAGGGTGTGTTCAACGGGGACATGGGCATGATCGAGGGCATCGACCCGCAGGATAAGACCGTGCTGGTGCGCTTTGACGAGAGCCGCATGGCGGAGTACGGCCCCGGGGAGATGGAGGAGATGGACCTGGCCTACTGCGTCTCCGTGCACAAGAGCCAGGGCAGCGAGTTCCCGGCGGTGGTGATGCCCGCGGTGGGCGGCCCGCCCATGCTGCTGACGCGCAACCTGTTCTACACCGCCGTGACGCGGGCCCGGGATCTGCTGGTGATCGTGGGCACGGATCGGGAGGTACAGAAAATGGTGCTCAACGACCACATCGCCCGCCGCTACACGGCCCTGACGGAGCGCCTATGGGAGACCTGAGGGCCCTGGCCGCCCGCCTGGAGGACCTGATCTGGCCCAGGCGGCTCAACTGCATCTTCTGCGGCGATCCCCGGCGGACCGACCGGGAGACCGGCCTGTGCCCGGACTGCCTCACGGCCCTGGAGCGCTCGCGCGTTCCCGGCGCGGCCTGTCCCCGGTGCCTGAGCCTGATCGGGAAACACAGGCCCTGCGCGTTCTGCAAAAAAGGCGGGCTCAAAGGGATCGACCGGGCCTACGCGCCCTTCTGGTACCTGCCGGTGACAAGGGCCCTGATCCACAGCCTCAAGTTCGGCGGCAGCACCGACGCGCTGCCCCTGCTCACCGGGCGCATGGCCGCCTCCCTCACCGACGGGGACTTTGATATGATGGCGCCCGTGCCCCTGCACCCGAGAAGGGAAAAGGAGCGGGGCTTCAACCAGGCGCTGCTTCTGGCCCGGCGGGTGAGCGGCCTTACGGGCATCCCGGTGGAGGAAAAGGCGCTCATAAGGCGCAGGAACACCCATCGCCAGAGCGGCCTTACCCACGACCGCCGGGAGGGCAATGTCCGGGACGCCTTCACGTCCGGCGCGGGGGACCTGACGGGGAAGAAGGTGCTGCTGGTGGACGACGTGCGCACCACCGGGCATACCGCCGCGGCCTGCGCGTCGGTCTTGAGGAACCTGGGGGCCGAAAAAGTGTGCCTGCTCACCGCCTGCGCCGTGGCCCGGCCGGAGGAGGAAAAGCGCGGGGGCAGGACCGGATCGGGATCGAAAAAATAAAAAAATATTATGCGAGGGGGAATTTTTTATGAGCCAACACAAGACACTGTCCCGGGGAAAAGTATGGTGCTTCGCCATCGGTCAGCTGGGCTGGAGCATCCTGAGCGCGCTGATCTCCAGCTTCCTGGTGAGCTATTATCAGCCGGCGGAAGAGATCGTCGCGGCGGGGCAGCCCGTTTTCATCCCGCAGGGACTGGTCATCTTCGGCATCCTGACCATCCTGGGCGCCATCACCTGGTTCGGCCGGCTGTTCGACGCGGTGACCGATCCGTGGATCGCCTCCATGTCCGACCGGCACAAGGGCCCCAACGGGCGGCGCATCCCCTTCATGAAGGCGGCGGCCGTGCCCTTCGCCCTGGTGACCGTGCTCACCTTCTGGAGCCCGGTGGGCCATGAGAGCTGGCTCAACGCGGCCTTCCTGTTCGTGATGCTCACGCTGTTCTACCTGTTCATGACCATGTACTGCACCCCCTACAACGCCCTGATCCCGGAGCTGGGGGCGGACCAGAAGACCCGCATGAGCATCTCCACCACCATCTCCTTCACCTTCATCGCCGGCATGGCCCTGGCCTATCTGGCCCCCATGATCTGGGGCATGCTGGAGGGGCCGCTGGGAAGGGTCATGGCTATCCGGGTCACCTTCACGGGCCTGAGCCTGATCGCGCTCGTGTGCATGTTCGTGCCCGTGTTCACCATCAAGGAGACGGATTACGTGCACGTGACGCCCAGCCAGTCCCCGGCGATGAAGTCCCTGGCCGCCACCTTCCGCAACAAGGACTTCCGGGTGTTCGTGGCCTCCGATATCGTGTATTTCCTGGGCATCACCATGTTCCAGACCGCCATG
>CADCQZ010000202.1 GCA_902803675.1 uncultured Eubacteriales bacterium | reverse complement strand
GCGCGGCCGCCACGAAGAACACACCGAACTGCAGGACCGCTCCCGCAATACCGGAGGAATAGCTGACCAGTACGTTCACCCGCGTGCGTTTTTTCGAGGCTTCCGCCACGTTCCCGCTGCTGCGGTCATGCAGCCCGGCCATGCTCTTCTCCGCCTTAAAGCTCTTGATCACGGAAAAGCCCGTGAGCGCGTCCTTCAGCATGCCGGTATAGCTTTCCTTTTGATCAGAAACGTTCTTTTCCGCGATCGCCGCCCTGTTTCCCAAAGTCACGGAGACGATGATGGGCAGCAGGGAAAAACCGATGGCGATCAGCGTCAGCAGCGGGCTGCACCATATCATCATGGCCAGCGCGCCGACGAACGCGATGCCGACCTGTATCGTGCTCTGCAGCCGCCCGATAAAGTCTGTTTCGATCGTGTTCACGTCGTTGGAGAGCGCGGAGATATACAGCGAGCTGTTCTCGCCGGAAAACGCCTGGATCCCCTTTTCCAGGAGACGGTCAAAAACGTATTCCCGATACTGCTTCATCGCCTTCGCGCGGAATTCGGAGAGAAATGTTGCATCCAGGATCCATCCCAGTCCAAACAGCGCAAAAGCGCCTCCAGCGATGATCAGGAGCGTGCCGAAACCGTAGGGACACTCTCCGGAGATCAGATCGGCGATCTCCTTGATGAGCCAGGAGATCACCAGCTCCGCCGCTGCGCCGAACAAGGCCGCGACGACGGTCATGGCAAGGTTGGCTCTGTTCCCCCGGAACAGCTCTTTGATGAACGGACGCCGCAGCGCCCTGATCTCTTTTTTATTCATGACACGCCTCCTGTTTAATGACGGATCTCCAAAGAGCGGTGAACTCTTCATGATCGAATTGGCTCACCGCATGATCGACGCCGTTCATGGCTGTCGCTCCCAGGCCGCCATGAGCGCTGGCGCCTTCGATGCGGATGACATAGCGGATGTCGCTTTCGTCATAACTGGGAGATGCGTCAAAAAACGCGGCAAGGTCCCTCGCTTTGATCAGCGTGTCACGCGCCTCGCCGGCCTGCCCCGCCAGGAACTGCGGCCCGGCAAGAGCGGCGAGCAAAGCAGCACTCACTCTGTCAAAGCAGTTCGGCCTGTCCGCTTTGCGCAGCCCGATCCCCCAGCCCAGGACCGCCTGGCAGGAAGCGCGATCCATACGGACAAGGTATACGTTCATATAGCCCATGATCGTCGTGATCAGATCGGAGACAGCCATCAAAAGCGCCTCCGAAAGAAACTCCTCCGCTTCCTCAACACGATCGGATCCGGCACCGACAGCTTCGCCTCCCATTTGCAGACCGCGGCGAACGTCACCCCCAGCGCTTGGTAAAAGCCGCTCCTGGGGCAGTGACCGTTCCCTTCGGAAAGAGCGGATGTTTTCAGCCAGTTTCGTTCTCATCAACTGTCTTCCTTTATCTTATTCGCAGATGATTATAACGCACCGTTTCCGGGAAGTAAACATATAAGACGCATGATCAGAATGTGATCTTCTATACTGTCAGTATGATCTTCCTTTCGGATCACATGGTCAAAGATAAAAGCCATGACATGATACGGCTGTCAGACGCGATGGATCCTGAACAGGGTGTTCTGCCCATCCGGACGGGAAAGGTGCCCGGGCTCGATAAGGACACAAAAGAAAGACCCCGGAAACAGGATGTTTCCGGGGGCATGGACGGGATCGGTCCGCGATCAGCGCTTGCTGAACTGAGGAGCGCGGCGGGCGGCTTTGAGGCCGTACTTTTTGCGTTCCTTCATGCGGGGATCACGGGTGAGGAAGCCGGCCTTTTTGAGGGTCTCCCTCAGCTCGGGATTGGCCTTGCACAGGGCACGGCTCACGCCATGACGGATAGCACCGGCCTGACCGGACAGACCGCCGCCCTTGACGTTGACCATCACGTTGAACTGATTGACCTTGGTCAGTTCCAGGGGCTGACGCACGGTCATCTTCAGGGTCTCGAGACCGAAATAATTATCGATGTCGCGCTTGTTGATCACGATCTTACCCTCACCGGGCACCAAACGGACGCGGGCAACGGCGGACTTTCTGCGGCCAACGGCGTTAATATCAGACATTTGTATTATCTCCTTCCGCGTTCATTTACTTGATCAGTTCCAGGGCCTCAGGCTTCTGGGCGGCCTGCTCATGCTCCGGACCGGCGTAGATCTTGAGCTTCTTGGCCATCTGACGGCCGAGAGTGCCCTTGGGCAGCATGCCCACGACAGCGTGACGCACCGCGAACTCAGGCTTGGTCGCCATCAGGGCGCGGTACTTGGTCTCTTTGAGGCCGCCCGGATAACCGGTATGATGGTAGTAGATCTTCTGATCCAGCTTTTTGCCGGTCAGGATCACTTTGGAAGCGTTGACGATGATCACGTAATCACCGGTGTCCACATGGGGGGTGTAGATGGGCTTGTTCTTGCCCCGAAGAATATTGGCGACCTGGCTTGCAAGGCGGCCGAGCACCATGCCTTCAGCGTCTACCACATACCATTTCCGCTCGACTTCAGCGGGCTTCGCCATATAGGTATTCAAGTTGGCATCCTCCTTGAAGAATTTAAAATATGTGGGTTGATTGATGGTCGCAATCAACGCTCTGCCATGTCCAGTCCCGGGGCTAACGGAGCCTCAACACAGCCTTTAAATTTTACATGAACAAACGCGTATTGTCAATGCCTTTTCATAAAAAAACACCCCCAAAAAGGGGGCGTTTTGAAGCTTTCAGGCTCACACCAGCTCGATGATGACCTTTTCGGCAGCGTCACCGCGGCGGGGACCCAGCTTGTAGATCCTGCAGTAGCCGCCGGCAGCACCGTTCTTGTTGTTCTCGTTGCGGGTGCGGTACTTGGGGCCGTACTCCCTGAACACCTTCTCGACAACAGGATGCTTGTTGTCCTTGGTGCGCTCACGGTACTCAGCCTTGTTCTCGTCGTCCTTCTTGGCTTCCTTGATGTCATACAGGTACGCCATCATGATCCTGCGGGCATGCAGTTTCTCAGGGGCGTCATTGGTGAAGGTCTCCTTCACGACCTGCTGCTTCTCATTGTAGAACTGCTTCTCGACCTCGACGGTCTTGTCATAGGTCTTCACAGCCAGGGTGATCATTTTGTCAGCCATGCGCCGCACTTCTTTGGCCTTGGCTTCGGTGGTCTCGATACGGCCGTACCAAAGCAGGTTGGTGGTCAGGTTGCGGAGCATCGCTTTGCGCTGGCTTGCCGTACGGCCCAGCTTACGCTCAGTTGCCATGGGAACTCCTCCTATCACTCTTCAGTGGGACGCAGGCCCAAGCCGAGATTCTCGAGCTTCTGTTCCACTTCTTCCAGGCTCTTCTTGCCTAAGTTGCGAACCTTCATCATATCTTCCTGATTCCTCTGCACCAGCTCCGCCACGGTGTTGATGCCCGCGCGTTTCAGGCAGTTGTAGGCCCTCACGGACAGGTCAAGGTCTTCGATGGTCATTTCCATCACCTTGTCCTTGCGGTCATCGGAAGGCTCCTGCTGGATGACAGGCATCACCTGGTCGTTGAGGCAGGTGAACAGGGACAGCTGCTCCGTCAGGATCTTGGCGGCCTCGGAGATCGCTTCGTCCGGCTTCACGGAGCCGTCCGTCCAGATCTCCAGGGTGAGCTTGTCATAGTCCGTCGCCTGGCCCACGCGGGTGTCCTCCACCTCGTAGTTGACCTTGCGGATGGGGGTGTAGATGGAATCGATGGGGATGGTACCGATGGGCATGGCCGCTGTCTTGTTCTTGTCAGCGGACACATAGCCGCGGCCCATGTCCAGCGTCAGCTTCATGTGGAGCTGGGCCCCTTCGGAAAGGGTGGCGATGTGAAGATCACCGTTGATGATCTCGGTCTCGCTGTCCACCTTGATGTCGCTGGCCTTGACCTCGCAAGGCCCGATGGCGTTGATCTCCGCGCTCTTGTTGTCGTTGTAAAGCTTCACGGAAAGATTCTTCAGGTTGAGGATCAGCTCCGTAACGTCTTCCTTGACACCGGGAATCGTAGAGAACTCATGCTGCACACCATCGATCTGAACGCTGGTGACCGCAGCCCCGGACAGGGAGTTGATAAGCACCCTGCGCAGGGCGTTGCCCAATGTATGCCCAAAGCCGCGCTCGAGAGGCTCCACCTCAAAACAGCCGTAAGTGCCGTTTTCAGCCAGCTTTTTGCATTCAATGTGCGCTCTTTGGATTTCCTGGATCACTGTATTTCCTCCTCCTATCGGACTCCTTAAGCAAACGTCAGGTACGGATCGTAAAAGGAATCATTAACGGGAGTAGAATTCAACGATCATGTTCTCCTGCACCTGCAGGTCGATATCCTCGCGGCCGGGCAGAGCCGTAACGGTACCGGTCAGGTTCTGAGCGTCAAAAGTGAGCCACTTGGGCAGCACGGAGTTGGTGCCTTCCCGCAGGGCCTTGAACATCTCCATCTCGGTGCTGCGCTGACGGAGCGTGATCACGTCGCCGACGCTGACACTGTAGGAGGGGATGTCCACCTTTTTGCCGTTGACACGGATGTGTCCGTGGACCACGAACTGCCTCGCCTGACGGCGGGTGCGGGCCAGGCCCAGACGATAGACCACGTTGTCAAGGCGCTGTTCGAGCAGACGGAGCATGTTCTCACCGGTGGTGCCTTCCAGCTTCTGGGCGCGCTCGAAATACATCCGGAACTGCTTCTCCAGAACACCGTAGACGAACTTGACCTTCTGCTTTTCCTGTAACTGGGAGCCATATTCGGAGACCTTGCGGCGGCGGTTCCCGCCGGGGTTCCTGTTGGTAGTGGTTTTCTTGCCATAGCCCATGACCGCAGGGGAGATCCCGTAAGTGCGGCACTTCTTGGCGACCGGCTGCTTATTGATAGCCATTGATCTCGACCCTCCTTATATTATACACGACGGCGCTTGGGCGGCCGGCAGCCATTGTGGGGAATGGGCGTGACATCCTTGATCATGGTCACGTCCAGACCGGCGGTCTGCAAAGCGCGGATGGCGGCTTCACGGCCGGAACCGGGGCCCTTCACCAGTACGTCCACGGAACGCAGGCCAAACTCCAGAGAAGCCTTGGCCGCGGCTTCGGCCGCCATCTGAGCGGCGAAGGGGGTGGACTTCTTGTTGCCGCGGAAACCCATTCCGCCGGCGCTGGCCCAGGACAGGGCGTTCCCGTTCACGTCGGTGATCGTCACGATGGTGTTGTTAAAAGAGGAGCGAATATGCGCTACGCCGTGCTCCACGAGCTTTTTCTCACGGCGCTTGCGGCTAACCTTTTTAAGAGTCTTCTTGGGTGCCATGATAATCCCTCCGAACCCCTCAATGGGGTGTTAGATTACGACCTATGGTCAGGCCGCGTCAATTACTTCTTTTTGTTGGCCTGAGTGCGCTTGGGGCCCTTGCGGGTCCTGGCGTTATTCTTGGTGTTCTGGCCGCGGACAGGCAGATTCCTGCGGTGACGCACACCGCGGTAGCAGCCGATCTCCACCAGGCGCTTGATGTTCAGGGACACTTCCCTGCGCAGGTCGCCTTCCACCTTCAGGTGATGTTCGATATACTCACGCAGTTTGCTGATCTCGTTCTCATTGAGATCTTTGACCCGCGTGTCAGGGTCAACGCCGGTCTCGGCCAGGATCTGCTTGGAAACCGCAGGCCCAATACCATAGATATACCTGAGGCCAGCTTCAACGCGTTTTTCTCTGGGCAAATCAACGCCCGCTATACGTGCCATGGATCGGTACACCTCCATACAATTGCGGATGCCATGGAGCTTCGGGGGTGGCGTAGAAAACACCCTGTTCACGCCGGCATTCCGTTTCGGGCGCGGTTCAACCATACACACGCCCATACCCGCCTCTTTAGGCGGGTCCAACATTTGATCACTCTATATAACAGCCTCCACGGTCCCAAGGGGGAGCCTTGGGCAGCCGCCCATGAAGACGGTCATAACTTTGCTCTTGCCCCGATAAGGGCGGATACCTCAGCCCTGACGCTGCTTATGCTTGGGATTCTCGCAAATCACCATGACGCGGCCTTTGCGCTTGATCACCTTGCACTTTTCGCAAATGGGCTTGACAGACGGACGTACTTTCACTTTTTTCAACTCCTTTACGAAACTCTTTCATCCCTTTTCAGGGCCGGGGCGGGGCGGGTCAGTCCCCTCCCGGTATCAGGTCAGGCCTTGTGAGCCGGATCTTAGTTCTTAGAGCGCCATGTGATGCGCCCGCGGGTCAGATCATAGGGTGAAAGCTCGATCTTTACCCGGTCGCCCGGATAAATGCGGATGAAGTTCATACGCATCTTGCCGCTGATATGCGCCATGATCCGGTGGCCGTTGTTGAGCTCCACCTGGAACATCGCGTTGGGCAGCGCTTCCACTACCTTGCCTTCCATTTCGATCACATCATCCTTGGACAGACTGATCCCTCCCTAAACTGCTTTCCTGCGCGCCCTTTTTGAACGGGGCAAGCGCCTTTCGGATCTGCGCGTCCTGCGCCGTTCCGGCTGCGTAATCCGCCGCGATGGCGGGGAATTCCGCCGGCTGCGGGCATAAATGTTTGCGGCGCTTTTTCTTCATCCGGTCGAGCTTGCGGGTATCGCCGTCGCTGACCATGACAAAATCGGCGTCCAAAGATAATAATACCACAAAGTATCTGCCTTTGTCACGCCCTTTTTTTGAAAAAACAACCCTTCCAGGTACGATTTCCGGCTTCATTCTGCCTCCGGGGCCAAAAAAATCATTCAAGGCCCAGCGCGGCGCGGACCAGAGCGTGGTTTTCGTCCACGGTGTGCCCCTGACAGGGCACGTCCCTGACCAGGCCCTTGCCGGTGTAGTAGCTGATCAGCGGCTCGGTCTGCTTCTGGTAGACGTCCAGGCGGTTGGCGACGGTCTCGGGCAGGTCATCCTTGCGCTGGATGAGCTCGGCGCCGCACTTTTCGCACACGGTGGAACCGTTGAGCGCGGAGACGTGGTAGGTGTTGCCGCAGGCGGGGCACACCCTGCGCCCGGACAGGCGCTTGATGATCTCCTCATTGGGCAGCACGAAGTTGATCACGGCGTCGATGGAGGCGAACTTCGCCAGCGCCTCGGCCTGAGCCACCGTGCGGGGGAAGCCGTCCAGGATATAGCCGCCCGCGCAGTCATCCTCGCGGAGCCTCTCCTCCACGATGGCGATGACCACTTCATCGGGCACCAGCGCACCGCTCTCGATGAAGGCCTTGGCCTTCAGCCCGGTGGGCGTACCTTCGCGCATGGCTTTGCGCAGGATCTCTCCGGTGGAGATCTGAGGGATGTTCATCTCATCCATCAGCCGCTGGGCGTGGGTGCCTTTTCCTGCCCCGGGAGGGCCTAAAAAAATAAGATTCATGCGATCAGTCCTTTCCCCTGCCGAGCAGGATAGAGTAATGCTTTTGCATTATAATGATAAATCAGCGATATTTCAAGGCGTTTTGGAAAAAAAGAATGCAAAAGGAATACAATCCGCGGCCGGAAGTCACTTCTCCGGCGGGTTGCAGTAGGGGCAGGGCGTCAGCTTTTTGTACTTATCCGTGAACAGTTCCGCGTAGGTGAGCTGTTTCAGGGGCAGATAGTCTTTTTTGACACCGTAGCAGAAATCCTTGAGATGGTAATTCTTACCGCCCTTGGGATTATAGTAAACGACGGTATCCTGCGGCGTGGTCTCAGTCGTGCGTTCTTCGACATCCTCCCAGATGACCAGCCTGGTGTTCTTTTTATAGTGCTCCCAGATCCATTTCATGTTGACGCCTTCGGGCGTGCGTTTACGCTGCACACGGATGCAGCCGTGGCTGGCCCGGGTGCCGAGCTTGCTCTCGCAGATATCGTAGTCCTTGCTGGACCCGATATAGGGCACCTGGTGGAGAAGATCGCCGCTGTTGAAGCGCAGGGCCATCTCGCAGGTCATGTTGTCCGACTTGAAATCCCCCACCTTGCTCACCAGGAAAAACTCGCCGCTGCGGGTCTCGTTATAGGGCTGACGCTCGTTGGGCAAGCCGGTGGACACGCGAAGGGTGGAGTAAAGACGGCCGTCCATGAACACGTACAGCCTCTGGGTGAGCTTGTCCACCACCAGACCCATATGGTCCGCGGGGGCGACCTCGGTCAGCTGGGACTCCTGGATATAGCCCTGCACCAGGGCGTTCCACTGTTTGGTCCTGCTGTTGAAAAAAGAGGATGAGTAGGCCTCGACTTTCACCCAGCCGTCCCCGGTCCGCTCCAGGACATGCACGCCCTGGGTGGCGCAGGTGACTTCCCCCACCGGCGCGCTGTCCGCGTTGGGAGCGGACAGGAGGAGCACCTGGTCCATGGCATCCCCCCTGACCACCGTCATGGGGCTCATCAGCATGTTCCAGACCGCTTCCTCATCCCTTATATCCATGGGCGTGGTCCAGTAAGTGCCGTCATACGCGCCTTCCCCGGGGCTGGGCTCCAGGGCCAGGGCGGACGGGATCAGCATCATGACGATCAGGCAAAGGGACAAAAAGATCTTGATCGAACGCATTTTACACTCCTGACTTGACAAATCATCCGTCCGCGCTATATCTTCAGTCGGGGGCGTCGATGCCCCGCGCGGAGGCGGATCATGAACGAAAACAATATCCTGGTCACGGGTTTTGAGCCCTTCGGCGGCGAAAAGGTCAATCCGGCCTGGACCGCCGTCTGCGGCCTGCAAGATTATATCGGTTCCATGCGCGTCTGTAAAGTCCTTCTGCCCACAGAATTCATCCGCTCGACGGAGGTGCTGGATGAAGCGCTGCGAAGGTATGATCCGGCGATCGCCTTGTGTGTGGGCCAGGCCGGCGGAGCCGACAGGATACGCCTGGAGAGAGTGGCCGTCAATCTGAGGGACGCCTCCGTTCCGGACAACGCGGGCGTGATCCCCACGGACGAAAAGGTGATCCCCGGCGGGCCGGACGGCCTGTTCGCCACGCTGCCCCTTAAAAAGATCCGCGACGCTCTCAGGCGTGCCGGCATCCCGGCGGCCCTGTCCCTGAGCGCGGGCACATACGTGTGCAATAACGTGATGTACCACCTGATGTACCGTCTGAAGGAGCGCGGCGGCACCGCCGCCGGCGGATTCGTGCACGTGCCCTATCTGCCCGAGCAGGCCGCGGCCCATCCCGGCGCGCCCAGCATGGACGCGCGTCTGATCACCAGGGCCCTCGGCATCATTCTTGAGACCGCCGCGCTTTCCCGCCCAAAATAGACGATCGGCTTGAAAAATCAAAGACATTGTGATATCCTATATAAATGTAGAAAGTTACGGCAGCGGCTGTGAAGGGATGAAGGCATGAGCAGACTGTATGACGAGCTGATGCGCCGGTGCGAAGGGTGCGAAGCCGTGGTGTTTGACGTAGGCAACACATTGCTGGAGTGGAGCAAAGTGCGGATCGCCGAGAAGTATTTCCCGGAGGAAGTCCGCGAAACGCTGTTCCACGCGCTGTTCGTGAAGGATCACCGCTGGTACTGGATGTGCTTCGATGTGGGCGATCTGCCCCAGGAGACCGTGGCGATGAACATCGCCGTGGAAGCCGGCTGTCCCGAACAGGCCGGTGTCATCATGCAGGCTGTCGATCATTTCAAGGAGACCCTTCAGCCCAT
The DNA here is from genome assembly GCA_902803675.1 of uncultured Eubacteriales bacterium. Next base: position 913 of record CADCQZ010000202.1, on the reverse strand, counting down.
GCCTCTGATGGACTGTCTGAGGGATCTGAAGGCGTCCGGCAAGCGCTTGTTCGTGCTGAGCAACTATCCCCAGCCCCAGGCGGATGAGGCCCTGGCCATGTTCCCGGTGTTTGAGATCTTCGACGGCAGGGTGATCTCCTCCGACGAAAAGGTATGCAAACCGGACAAAAGGATCTTCGACATCCTGTGTGACCGTTACGGTCTTAAGCCCGAGACCAGCCTGTTCGTGGATGACCTGACGGACAATACCAGCGCCGCCCGGAGCTTCGGCTTCAAAGTGTGGAACGACTTCGCCGCCTATTACGACTGAACCGGGGGAACAAAAAGCACCCGACCCTCGTTTATTTATCGGAGGGATATCACCACCATCCGGAAGGAAGATGACAATGAACAATTTCGATCGCAGCAAAACGCTCCTGCTCGTGCTGATGGCGCTGTGCCTGATCGTACTGGGCGGATGTTATGCTTCCACGCCCACCATCGAGAGCAGCGACAGCAACCTGTACCCGGAATACCCGTCCGCCTCCGTCGCCGTGAGCACGGAAGCGGTGGTCACGGATTCTCCCGCATTGATCGGAGAGGACGCGACCCCGGAACCGGGCATCATCACCATTTCCACCAGCACGCCCATCCTGATCAGCACGAACGTGATCCAGTCCGTCACCCCGATCCCGCGGACGCCCACGCCCGTACCCTCTTCAGCCCCCACCTACACCCCCACCCCCTCCGTGCTCAAGAAGGGCGTCAACGGGGACGCGGTCAGGGATCTGCAGCGCAAGCTGCGTTCTCTGGGCTTCTATAAGGGCGATGTGGACGGCGATTTCGGCGTGAACACGGAGAACGCCGTCAAGCGGTTCCAGAACCAGTACGGCCTGACGGTGGACGGCATCGCCGGCTCCAGGACCCTGCAGGC
>CADCQZ010000201.1 GCA_902803675.1 uncultured Eubacteriales bacterium | reverse complement strand
TCCGGGGGCAGCTCGGCGCGTTTGCCGTCCGTGTCCCCGCCGCGCCCGTCGTCCCAGGCCGTGGCGCAGATCATCACGGGCGTGCCCTGATCGCAGCGCAGGACCAGGGACGAAAGGGCGGGCTTTTTGGAAAACCGGGCAGAGCTGTCGCTGTACAGCCGCACGCTGTCCTCCTCGGGGACCCAGACGGCCGCTGTCTGAGTCCTTTCCCGCGGACGCTCCCGCGTATCGGCCGTCTTCGGTTCGGGGGCCGCGGGCCTTTCCGTCGCCCCGGCCTTTTTCTTAAAGCCGAAGATCCTGTATCCCAGGAAGAAGATGCCCCCGTAGACCGCCAGCATCAGGATATTGAACGCCGTGTCCATCCCTGGGTCGAAGCGGGCGATGAGGTTCCATAAAAAGGCGGCAAGCGCGACCGCGCTGGGGATCATCAGGATACCGCCCAGGACACGCCGGAATGTCTTCATTTCGATGCCTCCTTACGCCTCCCGGCGGATCAGGGCCTTATAGAACTTCACGGCCCCGGGCAGGCAGTCCACAGTGATGTTCTCGTCGATGCCGTGCATGCCCTTCATCTGCTCCGGGCCGTAGATCACCGGGGCGAAGCGCACCACCGACGGGCAGATCTCCTGATAGAACCGGCTGTCCGTGGCGCCGGTCATCACGTAGGGGCTCACCGGGCAGCCGGGGAACACTTCCTTCACCGTGTCCTTGACGGCGCAGAAAGCCTCCCCGCGGATATCGCAGGGCTCGGTGAAGTCCGTGGCCTGGTGCACGGTCATGGTGAGCTTGAATCTTTCCGCCGCCTTATTGAGCACCTTCAGGCTCTCCTCCATGCCCTGATGGGGGATGAATCGCAGATTGGCGCCGATGGACGCCTCCTGGGGCATCACGTTGAAGGCCTCGGAGCCCCTGGCCATGGTGAAGGCGATGGTGGTGCGGATCATGGCGCCGGCCTGGGAACTGATCAGGGGCAGCGCCTTCAAAAGCACGGGCCTGAACAGCCACAGGTTGCCGAACACGTATCTTAACGGGAAGGAGGCGTAGGGCGCGAGGGCCTCGAACATGGAGGCCACCTCCGGGGGCAGCTTCCTTTTGAACACCGCGTGGTGCTCCATATAGTGCACGAAGTCACAAAGGCGCGCCAGCGGTGAGTTCCTGCCCGGGGCGGAAGCGTGCCCGCCGCCGGAGCGGGCGGTGAAGGTGACGTCCGCCTTGCCCTTCTCGAATACGCCCAGCATGGCGAAATTGCCGTGGATGCCGCCGATGGGCTCTGAGATGATGCCGCCGCCCTCATCCACCACCAGCCAGGGCTTCACGCCCCGGCGCTTGAGCTCGTCCACCAGTTTGGGGCAGCCGTCCCCGGCCCATTCCTCGGTGCAGGAGGAGGACAGGTACACGTCCCGGGGCGGGGTGAAGCCCTCCCCCAGCAGCTGCTCCACGGCCTCGAAAAAGGCCATCACGGAGCATTTGGTATCCGACGCGCCCCGGCCCCAAACCTTGCCGTCCGCGATGTCGCCGGAAAAAGCCGCGTGCTTCCAGGTGCCTTCGGCGGGCACCACATCCTGGTGGCTCATGAGCACCAGGGGCTTTGAGGCGTCCCGTCCTTTCCAGTAAAACAGCAGGTTCCCGTCGATCTCGGTCTTTTCGAGCTTTTCATGCACCAGGGGGAACAATTCCTCCAGGACCTTGTGGAACCTGAGGAACTTTTCCCGCTGGTCCTCGTGGGGCACGGACACGGTCTCGCACTTGACCATACGGCTCAGCTTTTCCGAAAGGGGCCTCGTCTCCTCTTCCGTGACATGGGGCTGATAGGCCGCCGTCTTCTTTTCGGAACGGAGGGTGCGGACAAGGGCGATAAGGAGCAGGGCCGCGATGAGGCCGATGAGACCTAAGACGATCCAAAGGACGATCATCTCACGCCTCCTTCCCGGCCCTGCGCCACTTGAGCCAGCTCAGGGCGATGGCCAGAGCGCCCGAGGGGATGATCATGAAGGACGTGGAGGAGGTGAGGGAGGGCACCAGGGTGAAGAGCAGGACCATCGCCGTGAGGGGCACCAGGGCCAGGCGCACATCCTTCCGGTAGTATTTCATGGCCATGGCGCCGAACAGGGCGGGCACCACGTTGTCGAAGGCGGGCCTTAGGGCCGGGGACTGCAGCAGGGGCCGTATGGGCGTGAGCAGCGCCACGCCCGCGGCCAGCACCAGGATGGTCACCAGGGACGAGGTGGCGATGGACAGGGTGGAGATGATCTCGTTCTCCGCCGTGCCGGTCTTGACTTTCGCCATGTCCCTGGCGTTCATGGCGCAGGGGATCTTCATGTTGATCAGGTTGCCGGTGATAAAGGCCAGGTAGGTGCCGCCGGCTCCCAGCATCGGGGTGTACACCAGGAACTCCACCACGCTGGACACGGTCCACACCAGGCCCACGGACAAAAAGCCCCGCAGGGCGGCGTTCAGGTCCGGCATGGCGCCGAGCCATCCGCCGATCACGAAGGGCGCGCCCACCAGCAGCACCAGGGTGATCACCGAGACGATCCGGCCCAGGCGGTGGGTGGTCTTCATATAGTCGTCATAGGGCGTCTTTTTCATCGCGTCCCACCTCCTCACATTTCCGCCAGCACGGCGGCGATCATCCCTGCCAGCATGCTGCCCGCGATGGAAAAGCTCTCCAGCCACCGGATGTTTTTCTTTTCCGACAGCCAGGTGAACAGGGCCATGGCCAGGGCGGCGGCGCCGGCGGTGATCAGGGGCGTGAGGCTCCCGCGGAAGGTGAACAGGCCCTTGCCGGAGATGAAGGCGCCGATATAGCTGCCCAGGTAGGCCGACACCATGCCGATGAACATGGCGGTCATGGCCAGGTCGCCGAAGCCGGGCTTTTTCCTGTCATCCACCCGGCGTTCCCCGGCCCTGCTCAGGCGGGCCAGGTACTTTTTGCCGAACAGGGCGGCCAGGATCATGCCCCACATGATGCACACGCTCATCAGCAGCGCGATGGTGGAAAAGCCCCGGGCCGTCATGGCGCTGCCGCTCAGCTCAAGCCCCAGCTGCTCGGCGGCGGCCGCCGCCACCTGGGTCTCGTAGTGCAGCGCGCCGATCACCGACAGCCTCAGCCACGGCCATGGGATCCCCAGGCTGCCGCTCAGGGCGATCACGCCCAGCAGGATGCCCACGCTGGGCAGCAGGGTGAAGGCGGCGCTGGAGGTCACGGCCTGTTTCATTTTGGCGGTGTCCATCCCGATGGCCTTGCCGGCCCGCCAGGCGCGGATGATGAACACCACGCACACCGCCGCCACGAAAAATACGATGGCGCCGCAGATCAGGTACATGGTGTTTGAGGACAACTGATCGATCACGGTCATAGCATTCCCTCCTTACCGGTCACAGGTTCTGCAGAAGCCTGAGCAGCACACACACGATGAAGCCGCCCAGCATCATGGCGGAGAAGGTGACGGGCCATTTCCCGTCCTTGTTGAAGCCGTAAAAATCCTCCCACCGTTTCCCTTCCGGGGCGTACAGGATCCTGTACAGGTAATAAGTCCCGTACAGGACCACCGAGGTCATGCCCCACAGGGACTCCGGAAAGCTCATGGGGGCTTTCTCGAAAAAGCTGAAGCTCACGATGGCCAGGACCGGCCCGATCAGGTGCAGGTACAGGTTCGCGCCGTTGAACAGGCCCTTGTAGCTTTTCCGGGACGGGCCCAGGAACAGGAGCACCGTCAGCATCGTGACGGTGAGGGCGGCGGCGGCGATGTATTTGAGGATGCGCACCGGATACGGGATCCCGCCCGCGAGACGGCACACGCACACGATGAGGGCCGCCGCGGCGCACAGCGCGTTGGACAGCACGGTGTAAAACCGGAAGGCGGGCCCGGCGGCCTTCAGGCTCCAGGCACCGTTCTTCCTGAACAGGGGGATGAGGAGCGCCGCGGTGGTAAGGCCGATCGCGGCGTTGAGGATCAGGGATATCGTGTCGGTCATTTCATGCCTCCGGGAACTTTTTTCCCCTGTATTTTATCACAGCGCGGGGCGGGATTCAATCGGCAGCGGCGCTCCGTTCCCGATCGGGGAAGAGCGTAGAACCGAAGAATGATGGCTGAAGTAAAAAAAACTGCCCGCGGCGGTGTGCCGCGGGGCAGTTCGCGATTATGTCGGGCCGGAGACGGCGTTTTCATCTGCCGTAGGGGCTGTCGAACTCCTCCTCCGCCTTGCGGACGGCTTCCTCCAGGGTCATCCCCGCGAAGTTCTGGGCGCCGAGGATCCGGCCGGACTTTTTGTCATCGACGAAGACACCCACCACGATGCCGGGGATGGCGCTCTCCGGAGCGTTGGGAGCCCAGGGCCCGCCCAGGTCCGTGCGGCACCAGCCGGGATCGGTCAGGTTGATCATCACGTCCGTGCCCTGGACTTTGGA
>CADCQZ010000200.1 GCA_902803675.1 uncultured Eubacteriales bacterium | reverse complement strand
GCCATGGGCGCCATGGCGAAGCACTTCGGGGAGGATCCAGACCACTGGGAGGCCGTGGGATACCTGCACGATTACGACTATCAGGAATTCCCGGAAGAGCATCTTCAGCACACGAAAGAGCCCCTTGAGGACCTGGGCGTGCCCGAGGAGGACATCCGGGCCATCCTGAGCCACGGGTACCTGATCCTCAACGACATCAGGCCGGAGACGAACATGGAAAAAAGCCTGTTCGCCGTGGACGAGCTGACGGGCATCATCGAGGCCTGCGCCAGGATGCGGCCAAACGGCATCACGGACCTGGAAGTCAAGAGCCTGATGAAAAAATTCAAGGACAAGCGCTTCGCCGCCAAGTGCGACAGGGACCTGATCACAAAGGGCTGTGAGATGCTGGGCATGACCGTGCAGGAAGTGGCGGCCCTATGCATCGAGGGCATGAAGCCCTACGCGGAGGAGATCGGCCTGACAGGCACGGGAAACATCTGAGGCGGGACAGGCAAAGCTCATGAGACCGGGGCGGCATAAAAACATTCGGGCAGACCTTGACGGGCGGAAATGAAAGTGCTATACTTATTCCCGGCCCTGAAAGGGTCCTGGAGAAGTCGCCTAGTTTGGTCGAGGGCGCACGACTGGAAATCGTGTAACCTGTAAAAGGGTTCGAGAGTTCGAATCTCTCCTTCTCCGCCACCGCATCCTGTGTATCGGACATCCGAAGCGCAGGATGTTTTTTTAGTTTGTTCGCCGTAAAACAGACCTTCACGGGACCGCGGGGCAGGCCGCGTCCGCCCGCCTTCGCGGGATCCGAACAGTTCCGGGGCTTTACAGGATTTTTCCGATCCCCGGCGAAATAAGAGATGACGCGTTGTTTTTTATCGGATGCCGGCATCAGGCATGGCATGACAGGACAATACCCGCGGATCGGAGATCAATATGAAACTTGATTTTTTAAACACGGTTCCCTACCTGTGCGACCGCTGGGCGGAAGTGCTGCGGGAAGATCCCGGCGCCGTTTTCCTGACGGAGGAAGCGTCCGGAAAAAATATGACCCGGCAGGAGGCCGACAGTTTGTCCGCCCGGGTCTACGCTTATCTGACGAAAAAGGGGATCGGCGCGGAAGACTTCGTGCTGATCCGGCTGCCCCGGGACGCGCGGCCCTTCGCGGCCATGCTAGGGGTGTGGAAGGCCGGCGCGGCGTTCACCATCGTGGAGGACACCTATGTGCCGGAGAGGATCGAAAAGATCCGGGAGGACTGCGGGTGCCGCCTGACGATCGACGAGGATGCCTGGCGGGACATCATGGCGGAAGACCCCCTGCCGGGCTTTAGGCGGGCGGATGAGCATGACGCCTGCTTTGCCATCTATACCTCCGGGAGCACCGGGAAGCCCAAGGGCGTGCTGCAGGAATACGGGAAGATCAAGCTGAACCAGGCTTCCCTGGAGCGGCAGCCCGGTGACCTGATCAGCGCGCGCACCTGCATGGCCCTGGCGGCCCCCCTCAATTTCATCGCCGCCGTGAAGATCTTCCTCAACGCCCTGTATTCCGGCATGCGCCTGGTGATCCTGTCCGCCGAGACGGCCCGGGACCCCGCGCGCCTGAACCGGCAGTTTGAGAAGTTCGGCGTGGATCTGACCTTCCTGTCCCCCTCCGTGCTGCGGGTGATGACCGACGGCCCGGCCAAGAGCCTGAAGACCCTGGTGACCGGCAGCGAAGCCGCCAACGGCGTGTGGTTCAAGGGCGTGCGCCTCATCAACAACTACGGCATGAGCGAGGCCGGGTTCCACGTGGCCCAGTTTGAGATCGACAAACGCTACGACATCACCCCCATCGGCAAGCCGGTGTTCGAGGACATCCGCATCCGGCTGCTTAATGAGAACGGGCAGGAAGTGCCCGACGGGGAGGCGGGCGAGATCTGCTTTGATGACCCGTTCTTCCGGGGGTACATCCATATGCCCGAGGAAACGGCGAAGGCGCTCCGGGACGGGGTGTATCACTCCGGGGATATGGGCAAGCGCCTGCCGGACGGGAACATCACGGTGACCGGGCGGCTGAACACCATGGTGAAGATCAACGGGAACCGGGTGGAGCCCGGGGAGATCGAGGCTGTGATGCGCCGCGTCCCGGGCATCCTCAACGCGGCGGTCCGGGATCACACGGGGGACCGCGGGCAGGTGTTCCTGTGCGCCTATTACGTGGCCGACAGCGATCTTGACGAGGAAGCGATCCGCGCTTTCCTTCGCCGGTCCCTCCCCCACTACATGATACCCGCCTTTTTCACCCGGCTCGATAAGATCCCGCTGAACATGAACGGCAAGGTGGACCGTTTCGCCCTGCCAAAGCCCGATATCAACAAGCGGGCCCGGCCCTATGAACCGCCGGAGACTCCCGAGGAGGAAAAGATCTGCCGGGCCTATGAGAAAGTGCTCAAGGCGGACCGGATCGGCGCGAACGACGATTTCTTCGAGCTGGGCGGGGATTCCCTCTCCGCCGCCCTGGCCGCGGCCGAGCTGGAAGAGATGCGGGTGGACTACAAGGATATCTATACCTGGAAAACGCCCCGGGCCATCGCGAGGATACTGCCGGAGAAGGAGACCGGGGACCTGGACGCGCTGAACCGGGCAGCGCTCAAACACGACCAGTACCTGACGCCCTATCAGACATATTTCTACGACGCGATCCTGTATTCGCCCCGGCAGACGGGCCTGAGCAATCCCATCTCCCTTTCCTTCCCGAAGGACAGGGTGGATCCGGTGAGGCTGAAGGAAGCGCTGGAGAAAGTGTTTTCCCGCTATGCCCTCTTCAGTACCGTGTTCACCCACGATGAGGAAGGCGTGCCGGTGATGCGGTATATCCCGGGAAAGATCGTACGCCCTCAGATCGTGGAAATGCCGGAGCATACGATGGATACGCTGATGGAGCTGGTGGAGCCCTACCGGCTGGACGGGGAGCTGATGTACCGGTGCCGGATCTGCGTGACCCCGGAACGGGTAACCCTGGACCTGGACACCTGCCACCTGATCAGT
>CADCQZ010000199.1 GCA_902803675.1 uncultured Eubacteriales bacterium | reverse complement strand
GACCTTGATGCGATCGGGCGCGTGATCGTGGACAGTTACCTGCATCAGGTGCTGGACGTGGGCATATTCCACGCCGATCCGCATCAGGGCAACATCCTGGTCAGCCACGGCAAACCCTATTGGATCGACTTCGGGATGATCGGGCGCGTCACGGACAAGGATATCGACCTGATCCAGGAGATGGTCAAGGCCCTGGTGATCCACGATGCCGACGCCCTGGTCAACGCGGTCATGAGCATGGGCGCCGCCTCGGAGAAGACCGACCGCGCCAAGCTCACCCGGGACGCGGAACTGTTCATCGAAAAGTATATGAACGTAAAGAGCGTCAGCGACATCAATGTGACAGAGGTGTTCGACGAGGTGATGGGCCTGGCCGCGAAGAACCACGTTTCCATGCCCGGCAGGTTCACCATGCTGGCCCGATCCCTCACGACCATGGAAGGCGTCGTAGAGCAGCTCTGCCCCGATCTGAACATATTCGATATGCTCTATGACAAGCTGAAGACGCGCGCGCGGCAGAAGATGGACATCCCGCGTGAGCTCCTTGAAAAGGGCAGTGAACTGGTCAAGGCCGGCAGAAAGACAGCCAGGATCCCCCTCCTCGCCTCGGAAGTGCTGGAGGGCATGGTGAAGGGCAAGACGAGAGTGCGCGTCGAACTGTCCGAGTATGAGGAACCTCTGGAGCGGATCTTCCACTTCCTGCGGTACACTGTGCTGACACTGGTGGCTCTGGTGCTGTTCATCGGTTCCTGCATCCTGTGCACCACCGATTTCAAGCCGCTCCTGGCCAACGGGATGCCTCTGCCGGCCGTGGCAGGGATCGTTTTTTCCATAGCCCTGACGATATTCTCGGTCAAAAGGCTGAAATAGCAGGCATCCGAATGCTGTGGCGGCAGTCAAGCGCCGCGGCGGATCTTAAAGCAAGGGATCATTGAAAACGGCGCTCATGCCTATACCGCCGTCGCTCAGTTTCCCTGCCCGGCAAGCCGTATCATCACTCTTTTTCCGCTTAAAGGAGCACAGCACGACTGAGACGATGCGGTAAACAGAACCGTCCCTGACTGCTTCTCAGCAGACGGATGGCCATCTACAGAATGTCAGCTGCAGGCTCCTCTGCCCCAAAGAACATCACATCATAGATCGGTAAATAGGTGATCCTGCCATTCATCGTGATCTCGCGGGCATTGGACAGAACAAAAGCCTTTTTCACATGATAATCATCATTTTTCACAAAGTTGTTCAGCGCGCTGTGAACGGTATAATCCTTGCCGGACTTTACCTCAATGGGAACGGCGGAGAGGCTATTGTAATCATCGATCAGATAATCGACCTCGCCTTTGCTGCGGTTATCGTAGTAAAACAGGTTGAAGCCATGAGCGATAAGTTCACTGGCAACAACGCTTTCATAGACCGAACCAAGGTTGATGCTCCGCTCATCCTCCAGGATCGCACGGATATTGCTGCTGTACAGAACAGCGGTCAGAATGCCGACGTCATTCAGATACAGCTTCAGCAGGTTTTTGCCGGAGGATTCAATCAGCGGGAATGTCGGCGTGGAGATGGCCTGCACGCTTAATGCAATGCCTGCACTGATCAAATACTCAAACTCATCCTCATAGTTGGCGAAAGTGCTGCCCTTTTTGCCTTCGATCCGCTGTGCGACCACGCGCTTCTTTTTATTTTCCAGGTTGGAGGGGATCTGATCGTAGATCCGGCGGATCTTCAGTTTGTTCTCCGCATCATACCTGGAAGCATCAGCCGCATAGTAATCGTGGATCTCGCGCTGGATCTCCCGCACAGCCTGAATGTTCTTTGTATCCAGATAAGCATTGACCGCGGCCGGAAGCCCACCCACCAGAAGATAACGTTTGAAAGAGTCCATGATCTTCGCGTGCATGGCCTCATCCAGTGATTCCCGTGCCTCGAACTTTTTGCGCAGAGCCGCGATCGTAAACGCGTTCATACCGTTGGCATAAAGGAATTCCTCAAAATCCAACGGGAACATTCGCACCTTGCGGATACTGCCGATAGGAATGGAAGTGGTTTGCGCAAGTGTTACGCCCAGCAGAGAGCCGCTGGCAATATAGGTAAAACGATCGTCATCCCGAAGGAATTTCAACATCGTGAGCAAATGAGGATATGCCTGGATCTCATCTATGAAAATCAGGGTATCTTTTGTTTCGCCCATCAGTTCACCTTTGATCGCGCTGACACGAAGGTAGAAATCATCGATCGTTTTTGCGTTCTCAAACAGTCTGTCGCCAACGGAATCTTCCAGCATGTTGATCTCAATGAAATTGGGAAATAACTTCTTTCCAACATGACGGATGATAAATGTTTTTCCGACCTGACGCGCACCGTCGATCAATAAGATCCGTTCAGAGCCTGATCGCAGATGCTCTTCTATCAGATCAGCGATTTTTCGTTTCAGCACGGTCGATCACCTCTCAACAACTTTTCAATAAAATTATAAGCGCAAAACACCAACTTTTCAATATAAATTTTGCTGCCTGGATCAAACTTTTCAAACCCGATCAGCGTGATGGATACAGCAGCTGACAAACGGGAGAGGCTGAACATGATAACATTTTGTTGGATCCAAAGGTGTATGATCCGGATCGTTTCTCAGGCGCGGGGTCCTCGGCAAAAAAGCAAAGATCCTGAAACTTCAATGCCATCCTGTCCGGTGCCGCGTATCGATCAGTGTCCGGGACGGAACGCCGGGATCTGAAGTAAAAAGGATGATGCGTTACGGCAGGAGGAAGAAGAAAATGAAGACCGATCGTCATGCACGATCTCCGGCCCTTATACCACACCGGTTCCGATATCAGCATAAATAAGAGCAGGGCAGCCCAAGCAGGCTGCCCAAAGATATTATATACATTCTGCTGCAGTCATCCATTGCCCGGGCCGGCGTGTTCCTCAGGCGGATCGGGCACCGTTCCCTCTCCGCTTTTTCATCCGCGGGATACCGGGATCGCGCACAGCGCCCCTGTTCCGACAACGTTCGCGTTGGATCGGTCAACCGTTCCCGTCCAATGACGATTCAGAGAACAGTATATCACCGTCTTCACTGATGATCATATAATACTTAGTGTTCCACGCCTGATACTCTTCCTCAAACGCTTTGAACTCCACCTGCCAGCAGGGCATCCCGGCGTACCCGTTCCGATCCATCAGAAAACAGTCACTGTACAGGGTCATACTGACGGATAAACCGTCCGCCCATTCCGCGCCCATCGTCTCATCCGCATCAGCATGCAGGGCACCCGATGCTATCCGGATGATCTCTTCCTCCGACTTTTTCTGTGGATCGGGAAACATGGGATAGGTGAATGCCTCACCCTGGGCATTGACGTCCTCCGGTGTTGTGGCCAGAATGAAAGCGCAGATCTTCAGCTTCTGAGGCCAGAATTCGTAATTCCCGTACTGATCACGCCATTCCCGCTCTTTCGCTTCCAGGTTCAACGCGTTCACGCCCAGCCGGCTCATGGTCTCGTCCAGCTGCTCCCAGTATTCGGCAGGCGCGAAATCCATCCCGTAGATCCATGGCTTTCCGTCCTCTCTCGGGGCCGGAGCGTCAGCAGGGGGAAGGCAGAGGGAATAAAGATCGTTCGTCATGTGTTTGGTGTTCCCGGGGATGATGGCCGGTCGTTCTTCCTGAGATTCTGTATCATACTGGGCACAGCGGATGATATATCCGTTTTCATCCAGCTGCACATCATAGCTCTTCATGCCCTTCCATCGTCCAAGGAACCGGACGCACGACCCCTCCTGCCGAGTTTCATAATGATCCGGATCGAGCACCTCCAGCTCCGGGAGATCCGCCCAAAGGTCTCCGTAGGCATAGGTAACAGCTTTCACAGCCATCTGAACAGGGCCATCCGTCTCCAGTTCCGTCCTTCTCCAGTTCTTTTCCGTGGAATAAAGCACATAAGAAGGCGTGTAATCTGTTTTGAAGATATCCACAGCGACCACTTCACCGGTCTGGGCATCCAATTCGATCACAGGGCTCGCCGGATCATCCGTCAGCAGCCGGATCTTCCATACCGGGTGCGGATCCGCGCCGATCAGCACACAGGTATTGACTTCCGCCGT
>CADCQZ010000198.1 GCA_902803675.1 uncultured Eubacteriales bacterium | reverse complement strand
GAGATGGTCAAACGCGTGATCGAGCTGAGCCGCGCGATGCGCGCTCGCTGGGAGGCGCGGCTCAGGGAGCTCTATCCCGATCTGGCGGGGGACGCGGGCGCCGAACAGATCCGCTACGCCGATTTCGTGGATGAGTATTTCGTTTTCTCGCCCCCGATGATGACAGCCGGTCTTTTGAGGAGCCTGAGCCGGTTCAGCGAGCGGGTCGGCAGGCACAGCACCGAGGACGACATCTTCAAACGTATCGCCCTGTACATGGAGATCAATTATGACCGGCCCTTCGATCAGACCGAGTATGCCGGCATGTTCCATTTGAACAGGGATTATCTGAGCCGGAAATTCAAGCAGATCTACGGTGAAGGGATGGTATCCTACCTGAATCGTCTGCGTATCACCCGGGCCGAGAAACTGATGCATGATCCGCAGATGAAGATCCGTGAGATCGCTTACATGACCGGCTTCGGGGACGAGAAATATTTCACGCGCCAGTTCAAGGAGTATTATCACATCACGCCGAGCGAATACAGGAATATGCTGCAGCTCAATCAGCCGTGACGCGCCCGCGGCCTGCGGCCAGGTCGCACAGGATGCCGGACAGCACCAGGACAAGGCCCAGGATCTGGATGCCGGCAAGCGCTTCATGGAGCATGACGGTCCCGATCAGCACCGATACCACCGGCTCAAAGGTGGATATGATGCTCGCGCTCAGCGCGCTGGTGTTCCTGATGCCCACATGGAACATGGCGTTGGCCCCCACCTTGTGCAGGAGCCCGTTGAACGCCGCCAGGAGCCATATGCCCGGCAGGGTATAGGCCCCGATGCCGCCCTGAAGAAGGACGCACATGCCCGCGGAAAACAGGATGTTCGCCGCCGCGGTATAGGTGTTGAGCACTTCCGGCGGCAGATGAGCCAAACCGGACCGTTCGAGATAGACCATATAGAAAGCCCAGGTGAAGCCCGAAAAGAGCGCCAGGAGGATGCCGGGCAGGCTGCCGCCGCTCCTGAGGCTCGACGCGCTGATGCATACGATCCCCGCGGCCGCCAGGATGAGGGAGAGGATGTTCTGCCAGCGCAGGCGCTCCCCGCAGAAAGCGACCAGGTAAAAAGCGGCGGCGATGGGATAGATATAGTGCAGCGTGGTCGCCATCCCCACGGGGATGAAGCTGTAGGAACTGTACAGCAGCACCGAGGTGGCGGCGCTGCTCGTGGCAAGGATCGCCATCTGCCCCGCCCGGCCGCGGCTCAGGTGCAGGGAATGCCCTTTTATACGGGCCCACAGCCACAGGAACGGCAGCGCGAAGGTACAGGTGTAGAACGTGCTCAAAAGGCCGTTCCCGCCATAGGCGAAGGTGATCTTCATCAGAGCGGGCGATATGCCGTAGATGACGGCGCTGCCGCCGACGAGCAGCGATCCGAACGCGCGCCGTTTTTCTTTCACTTTGCATTCACCTCGGTCATGTCCTGGCATTTTCTCATCCATGAAGGGAATACGGCGCCGATCAGCACGATGGAGGTGGCCCAGGCCGTCACGGTGGTAAAATACATCCCGGCCCGCCCGATCAGCACCGGCAGGATCAGGGTGACAAGGATCCGCGCTGCCAGCTGGACCACGGCGGCGATCAGGGGCACGATCGTGTTGCCCAGAGCCTGGATGCCCTGGCGCAGAGTGTACATGGGATACATGATGAGAAGGCCGAGACTCATGACCATCAGCAGCTCCCAGGCGGTCTGGAGCGCTTCCGGATCCACGAACAGGGACAGGAGCTGCCTTCCCACGGAGAACATCGCCAGCGCGAGCGCCGCCGCGATGATCAGGGAAACGGCGCAGGCACTCTTCATCCCGGAACGGATGCGGTCGAACCGTGCCGCGCCGTAGTTCTGGCTCACGAATGTGGCGGCAGCCTGCGCCAGCGCGATGGCCGCTGTTTCCAGCAGGCCGAACACTTTGCCGGTGGCGCTCATGCCGGCGGCGAAGACCGCTCCGTAGCCGTTCACATAGGTCTGTACGAAAAAGCCTCCGGCGGCGATGACGAAGCTCTGGAGCAGCATGGGCACGCTCAGGCTGAAAAATTCCCGCAGGACAGGCCTTGAAAAGCGGTAATCGCGCTTCGCCGGTCTCAGCAGCTCAAACGAGCGGAGCCTCATATAGCACACCGCCGCGCTCGCCGCCTGGGCGATCACCGTGGCGATGGCCGCGCCGGGCGCGCCCATCCCGCGGCCCGCGACGAACCAGATGTCCAGGCCGATATTGACGACCGTCGCGGCCCCGATCGCGATCAGGGGCGTGCGGCTGTCGCCGACAGCCCGGAGCATGGCGGAGAAAATATTGTAGCTCAGCAGGGCAAAGATACCGCCGAAAGTGATGAAAAGGTATTTTTCCGCGTCCGGCAGCACCTCGGCCGGGGTATCCTGCATGATGAGCAGCGGCCGGGCTAAAAGCAGAAACACCACGGTCATCGCGGTCCCGAGGATCAAGGCCAGGCGGTATACGTTCCCCACGGCTGTTTTCATATCCCCGATGAGCCCCGCGCCGAACCGCCGGGATACCAAGAGGGAACTGGCCTGGGCGAAATTGGTCATGAAGCTGACGGACAGCCACACGGGCCAGGAGCTGGTCCCCAGGGCCGCGAGCCCCTGAACGCCTCCGAAGCGTCCGAGGATCACGGTGTCCACCATGGCGTAGATCTGCTGGAGGGTGTTGGCCAGGATCAGGGGCAGGCCGAAACGGATGATGACTTTCAGCGGCGCGCCGCCGGTCATGTTTATCGAACGAACACTGGACTGACGGGTCGTCATGTGTGTCTCCTGTGGAAAACGTTAACGCAGTATGCTCAGGACGGCGTTCAGGTACCGGAGGCTCAGGCGGGCCGCGGTGCGCGTGTCCGGATGCATCTTCATCTCCAGGGCCAGCGCGCCGTCATATCCGATATCCTTCAGGGCCTGGAGCGTCTCGCGGAAATCGTAGTGCGCATGCCCGGGATACCAACGGTCGTTGTCCGCCAGATGGACATGACAGATCCGGCCCCTGCCCGCGCGTATGGCCGCGCCGATATCTCTCTCGCTGATGTTCATGGAGACGGTGTCGATATGGATCGCGGTGTTTTTCAGATCGCCGCAGCCATCAAGAAAGGCGATGCCTTCCCCGATGGTGTGCAGGAAGTCGCATTCATACCGGTTCATCATCTCCAGGCCTACGGTGACGGCGTGCTTCCCGGCCAGGCGGTCCAGCTCCCGCAGGCTTTCGGCCAGACGCTCCTTCTG
>CADCQZ010000197.1 GCA_902803675.1 uncultured Eubacteriales bacterium | reverse complement strand
GGGAAACTGGTCAAGCCCTATGAGAAGCTTCTGATGACCCAGGCGCTTGCGGACGAGCTGCGGGACCAGATGAACGCTGACAAGATGATCGCCAAGGGCGGCGAGTATCCCACCTACGGGGCGGACAACGGTCTGCGGCTGATCGACCTGATGAACGAGCCCTACGATTCTCCCATGTGGGACCAGCTGCTGGATCAGATGACCTGGCAGGAGATGGTGCATCTCCTCTCCAACGGCCGCCACAAGACTGTCGCCGTCGAGAGCATCGCCAAGCCCGCCGGTGAGGATGAGAACGGCCCCAACGGCTTTAACCTTCCTTTCACCATCGGTGAGATGGAGCCCAATCCCTGGTGCGGCATCGCTCCGAATCCCTACGCCGCCCGGGTCAACGATCCTGACCTCAAGTCCGGCTATGAGTTCACCGGCTTCTCCTCCAACGGCATCCTGGCCGCGACCTTCAATAAGGAAGTGGCAGGCAAGGTCGGCAAACAGATCGGCGAGGAAGGCTTCTGGGCCGGCAACTCCGGTATCCTGGGCGTGGGCCTGAACATCCAGCGCTCCCCCTATATCGGCCGTGCGGCGGAGTATTTCTCCGAGGACGCGATGCTCTCCGGCCTGATCACGATCCCCGAAGTCAAAGGGATCGAGTCCATGGGCATCCACACCTACCTGAAGCACTGCGCCATGAACGAGTCTGAGACGGCGCGCCATGGCGTGCAGGTCTGGACCACCGAGCAGACCCTGCGCGAGAATTACTTCCGGGCTTTCGAACTGGCTATCGCCGAGGGCGGCTCCTACAACGTCATGACTTCCTTCTCCCGTATGGGACCGCAGGCCGTGGCTAACTGCGTCAACTTCGCTCAGCGCTTCCTGCGCGCGGAGTGCGGCATGCCCGGCATCGTGGAGACCGACTGCGCCGGTGACATGACCGACGGCGCCCACGGTGAGGCCTATATCTCCCGCATCGTCAATGTGTACACCCAGGCCACCGACCTGAACGAGTATGACTACGCGGATGACGCCACGGACTACACCGGCGGCACCCACACCTTCCAGGATTACGCCCCGAAGTCCGCGGGCGGCAGCGGGGAATACGGCAATGTGGGCAGGTCCATGCGTGAGTCCACGAAGCGCATCCTCTACGCGGTGGTGCATTCCAACGCTATGAGCGGTTACTCCGCCAATACCCGGATCGTGAAGATCACCCCGCCCTGGCAGACCTGGATGAAGGCCGCCATGATCTCCTTCGGCGTCCTGAGCGCGGCCGCTGTCGCCTGGTTCGTGATCTGCGAAATCAAGCGTGATCGTAAGGCTGTCTGACCCTGAATGTCTTCTTTGCGGGATATGCGCCCCGGCAGCGGGGCGCATATCCCGTCCTTGTGTTTGTCACTTGAACATGATATGCTGTTGTTGATTTCGGAAGGGAGAGCGCGCTGTGCTGGATATCGCCATCGTCGATGATGAACTTGCCGAACGGGAACGTCTGAAAGCCTGCCTTGCGTATGTGGAACAGCAGCAGGACGTATCGTTTTCGGTGAAGGAATACGATTCGGCCGACCAGTTCCTGATGATGTTCGAGCAGCAGTTCGATATCATATTCATGGATATCCAGTTCGCCGGAGGTACGGACGGGATGTGCGCGGCCAGGCAGCTGCGGAAAGTAGATCCCAGTGTGATCCTGATCTTTGTGACCAATCTGGCGCAGATGGCTATCCACGGGTATGAGGTGGATGCACTGGACTTTGTGGTGAAGCCGCTGGACAAGTTCGCTTTCCATCTGAAGATGCAGCGGGCTCTCAACCGCGTCTCTTCCAGGATGAAGTCGATGGTTGAAGTGCGGGACAAAGGCAGCACCGTGTACCTGGATGCTCAGCGGATCCGGTATCTGGAGGTCAACGGGCACTATGTCATTTACCATACAAGAGGGGGAAACTATACCGAGTACATCACCATGGCAGCCGCTGAAAAGAAACTGAACGATCCGGCGTTCTTCCGATGTGACCGCGGACTTCTGATCAACATGCGGATGCTGACCAAGCTCGACGGTGATACCTGTGTGGTGGATGGGGAAACACTCATCGTCGCCCATATCCTCCGCAATGAGTTGAAGCGGGCCTTCGCCAATTATTTGAGCGGCACACAGCGCGCAAAGGAGCTATGACGATGGAGATGCTGAACAATGTTTCTTACGGGCTGCAGCTTTTATTCGCGGAGATCATGTTCCTTTATCCCTTCCCGAAGCGGAAGCGGTTTTGGCTGCGTTTCCCTGCGGCGATCCTTCTGGTCCTTGGGATCAATTACCTGAACCTTGGCTTCGTCCGCTTCCGCTTCCCGTCCGCATTCATGAATTTCACCGGCCTGCTCCTTACCATCAGCGTCAGTTTTCTGGGGATGTGGTTCGCGTTCGACGCGTCAGCCCTGGCGGTCCTGTCCGCCTGCGTAGCCGGCGTCGCCGTACAGCACATCGCTTTCCA
Organism: uncultured Eubacteriales bacterium; assembly: GCA_902803675.1. The sequence goes on along the minus strand of CADCQZ010000197.1, from coordinate 2,204 downwards.
GACCTACCGACTGGTGGACCTGATCCCGTTCGCGGACCGCCCGCAGCCCCTGATGCTGGAACTTGCCACAGCGGCGGTGGTATATCTGCTCCTGTGGATCACGGTGGGGCAATGGGTGGCGAAACGCCGGATCTATGAGGACAACAACGACAGGCGGATGATCCTGGTAGCGGTCCTTATCGTGCTCATCTGTATCGGTATCACGCGCCTGCTCCGGCTGGGGGGGACGGTCAACGCATACATGACTCTGTGTACGGCGATCTACGGGATCATCTGCTGCATGCTGGCCCTGTATGTCGAGTTCTATGTGCATGAATCGGTGCGTGTACAGAGCGAGATGATGGTGCTCAGGCGCATCAACGAGGAGGAACGGCGCCGGTATGAGCTCAGCCGCGAGAACGCGGAACAGATGAACATCAAATACCATGACCTGAAACACAAGCTCAGATATCTGGAGAAACGCCTGCCGCGGGAAGAGATGGAATCTATGCGGGCGCTGATCGACAGTTACGAAAGCACCTATGATACAGGGTTGGATGTGCTGGATATCGTGCTGAATGAAAAACAGATGCTGTGCCGAGCAAAAGGCATCACTTTGACGGTCATGGGCAACGGCGCGGATCTGGGATTCATGAACACCATGGATGTGTATTCCCTTTTCGGCAACCTGATGGACAACGCCATCGAGGCCGTGGAAGCGCTGGAGCCGCCTGAAAAACGGCAGATCAGTCTGGTCCTGGAGAGACGCGGGGAGTTTGTCTATATCAGCTGCATGAATTATACGGATGCTAAGCTCGTCCTGCGTCAGGACGGGCTTCCCGGGACCACGAAAGCGCAGGAGCCGGGCTATCATGGTTATGGCTTACGGAGTATTCGGCTGATCGCCGAAAAATACCATGGGGACATCCGCATCCGGTCTCAAAACGGGATGTTCGGGCTCAGCATTTTCATGACGGGCAGCGGTGAGCGCCCGGAAATGCCGGACGCCTGAACCTGTCCGGCCGGGATACGGGACCTGCGCAAACAACAAGACCCGGGACCCTGCCGTCATGGCAGGGCCCCGGGTCTTTTGATACGGTCCCAGGCTGATCTGTTTTTGCAGCGGCGCGCTTGCCCGCGGCCTGATCCGGCCCGGTCCTTCGGTCAGCGGTCGTAGTCGAACCCGCTCAAATGGAGCTCGTCCGCGAAGTGGCAGGCGACCTGCACCCCGTCCACTTCTCTCAGCTCCGGCACTTCCTTCGCGCATTTTTCCCTGCAGTACCGGCAGCGCTCATGGAAATAGCATCCGGAGGGGGGATTGGCGGGGTTCGGGATCTCGCCCATCAGGGGGATCCGTTCGTTTTTGATGTCCGGATCCGCCACGGGCACCGCGGACAGGAGCGCCTCCGTGTAGGGATGGCGGGGGCGGGAGAACAGCTTTTCCGTCTCGCCGAACTCCACCACGCGTCCTAAATACATCACGCCCACCTTGTCGCTGATGTGTTCCACCACGCTCAGGTCGTGGCTGATGAACAGGTAGGTCAGGTCCATCTCCTTCTGCAGGTCCTTGAGCAGGTTGATGATCTGGGCCTGGATGGATACGTCCAGAGCGCTGACCGCCTCGTCGCACACGATGATCTGGGGGTTGAGGATCAGGGCACGAGCCGTGCCGATCCTCTGGCGCTGTCCGCCGGAAAAGGCGTGGGGGTAGCGCTTCAGATAGGTGGTGTTCAGGCCCACCCGTTTGGCCATCTCGATCACCCGGGCCTCGTATTCCGCCCGGGGCAGCTTGGGCTCGTTGGCCTTGAGCGGCTCCCCGATGATGTCGATCACCGTCATCCGGGGGTCCAGGGAGGAATAGGGGTCCTGGAAGATCATCTGGATCTCCCGGCGGATCTTCTTCATCTCCGTTTTGTTCAGCTTCAGGAAATCATAGGTGTGCCCGTCCCGGGCGGTGTATTCCACCTGGCCCTCGGAGGCTTCGATGGCCCGGACGATGCATCGGCCCAGGGTGGTCTTTCCGCAGCCGGACTCACCCACGATGCCGATGGTCTCGCCCTTGCGCACGTCAAAGGAGACATCCGTCACCGCCCGCACGCACACGCCCTTGGAGGTGAAGCGCTTGGAGATGTGTTTCACCCGCAGGATCACGTCCCCGTCCTTCCGGGGCTTTTTCACTTCCGTCATTTGAGCGCACCTTCTTCCCTGCAGTGGACGCACGCGGC
>CADCQZ010000196.1 GCA_902803675.1 uncultured Eubacteriales bacterium | reverse complement strand
TATCCCAGGCGCGCCACGGGGTTCTTCGCGTACTTCATCTGGCGCACCGTGTCGTTCAGCCCCAGGGGCTCCGCCTTCACCCAGTTGTGGGCGGGGATCTTCCTGCCCAGCAGCTTGCCGAAGGCGTCATCGTCCACGTCCATCACGTCGGCGGTGCGGTAGCAGTCGAACTCGCTCTTCGCGTAGGGGTTCTGCTTGCCCGTGCCCTTGACGGTGAAGGTGGTCCTCACTTTGATGTCCTCCGAGGAGGCGCCGATCAGGATATCGTACAGGCCGCCCTCCACCTCGAAGGCGTTGCTCACCACGTTGAAATACCGGAAGGTGTAATCGTCAAAGGGGATGGTGACGCGCTTCTTTTCCCCGGCCTTCAGGCTCACCCTGGCAAAGCCCTTGAGCTCCATCCGCGGCCGGAAGATCTTGGCGCCGGGCAGGGACACATACAATTGGGCGATCTCGTCGCCGTCCCGGTCCCCGGTGTTCGCGATATCGAAGCTCGCGCCCTCGTCCGTCACGGTAAGGCCGCTGTACTCGAACGTGGTATAGCTCAGGCCGAAGCCGAAGGGGAAGCGCACCGGCTTACCCGCCGTGGTGAAATACCGGTAGCCCACGTAGAGGCCCTCCCGGTACTCGCTGGTGGCCTCCGTGCCGGGGTAGTAGCGGCTCACGGGCATATCCTTATACTCCAGGGGGAAGGTCTCCGCCAGCTTGCCGCCGGGATTCACCTTGCCGGTGAGCACGTTCACCACGGCGTCCGCCGCGGCCTCGCCGCCCAGGCACCCGTACACCAGCGCTTTGCACTTGTCGATCCAGGGCATCTCCACCGCGCTGCCGCAGGAGAGCACCGCGATCACGTTGGGGTTGGCCGCGGCGACCTTTTCGATCAGGGCGATCTGGTTCGCCGGCAGGCGCATGTGGGTGCGGTCCAGGCCCTCGGTCTCAAATCCCTCGGGCAGGCCGATGTAGAGCAGCACGGCCTCGGCCTTCCCGGCCAGGGCCACTGCCTCGTTCATCAGCTCGGCGTTCTCCTTATCCAGGCGCTCGAAGCCCCGGGCGAAACCGATCTGGCCGGGGAAGGCGGCCTTGAGCAGCGTGAGGGGCTCATCCACCCGGGAGGCGTTGACCATGCTGCTGCCCGCGCCCTGGTACCGGGGCGTGGAGGCAAAATCGCCGATCACGGCCACCTTCGCGTCTTTTTTGAGGGGCAGGATGCCGCCCTCGTTCTTCAGGAGCACCACGCACTTCTCCGCGGCCGCGAGCACGGCCTCATGGCGCTTGTCCTCGTCCACGGGGCCCGCCTTGGGCCGCTCACGCATCACCGCGCAAAGCAGCTCATCCACCCGCTGGTCGATCACCTTTTCGCTGATCTTTCCTTCCCTGACGGCCTTCACCAGCTGGCAGGGGCTGTCGTCGCCCGCGGCCGGCATCTCCAGGTTCATGCCCGCGCGCACGCCCTCGGTGTAGGAATTGCTGCCGCCCCAGTCGGTCACCACCATGCCGTCATAGCCCCACTCGCCCCGGAGGATCCCGTACAGGTGGGGGTTCTCATTGGTGTACACGCCGTTGAGGCGGTTGTAGGAGGTCATCAGGCACCGCGGCTTTCCTTCCTTCACCGCGATCTCGAAATTGGTCAGGTACATTTCCCTCAGCGTCCGCTCGTCCATCACCGAGTCATTATGCATCCTCAAAAGCTCCTGGCTGTTGGCGGCGAAATGCTTGGCGCAGGCCGACACCCCGTTTTTCTGGACGCCGCGGATGAACCCGGCGGCCAGCTTGCCCGCCAGATAGGGATCCTCGGAGTAGTACTCGAAGCTCCGCCCGCACAGGGGGCTGCGCTTGGTGTTGAGGCCCGGTCCCAGAAGGACCTGCACGTCCTGCGCCGCCGCGTCCGCGCCCACCACGCAGCCCATGGCCTCGGCCACCTCAGGATCCCAGCTGTTGGCCAGCGCCGCCGCCGCGGGGATGCAGGCGGCCTTCGTGGACGCGTTCAGGCCCAGATGGTCCCCCTCGCCGGCCTGCTTGCGAAGGCCGCTGGGGCCGTCGGACAGTGTCATGGCCGGGATGCCCAGCCGCTCGATCTGATGGGTATGCCATACGTCCCGTCCGCTCAAGAGGGACGCCTTTTCCTCCAGGGTCATCTGCGAGATCAGGTCCGCGTAGCGCATATATACCTCCTTGAATGTGATCGGTTTTTCATCCGCCGCCGGCAAGCGCGCCGGCTGGGCCCCGGCGGCGCGGTCTCAAGTATTCCGTATACTCTATCATACCATGCTTTTTAACATTTGTCACCAAAAAAGACATGCCTCGCGGCATGTCTTGATCCGTCAGTACAGCCTGGGAGGCCGGATGAGCCGCGCCGCCGCCGCTTTGAAGGCGGCCGGGCGCCCGACGCGCGCTTTCACCGCCAGGTAGCACTTTTCGGCCAGCGCCGTATCGCCGCCGCGCTTCGTCCCGTACCTCACGGCGCTCAGGTCCGCCATCGCCTCCTCAAGGCCCGCCCCGGGCATTTCCCCGTCAAGGCGCGCGCCGTACTCCAGGAGGGTCTCGCCGTCCTGTTTTTTGAAGCCGCCCGCCTTGAGCAGCCTCAGCGCCGCCGCGTACAGGATCACGGCGCCCTCATCCGGCGTCTTCCCGGCCCGGCGCACGGGCTCGGTCACGATGAGCCGCCATATGATCAGGGCCGCGAGGGCCAGGAGCAGGAGCAGAAGGAGCCAGGGCATCTTTTCCCGCTCCTCTTTCACCGCGTCCTCCGGGGGCGCGGCGCCTCCCGGCGGGAGAGAGTCGTTCTCCGGCGGGGGCGTGGGCGTCTGCGCCCCGCCCTCCGGCTCCGGCGAGGGGCTCTCGTCCGGCTGTCCGTCATTCCCGCCGTCCGGCTCGTCCCCGTTTTCCGGCGGGGGCGGCGTGGGCGTGTTCCGCGGCGGCTCCTGCTGTCGGCCGCCGCCGCCCGAGCCCTGCCCGTCGCCGGGCGTGGCGTCCAGGGTGAGCCAGCCGAAACCGTTCAGGTAGATCTCCGTCCAGGCGTGGGCCTGGGCGCCGGTGATCTCGGCCCGGCCGCTTTCGTCCAGGGCCGCGTGATAGCCCACCACGTAGCGCGCCGGGATGCCCGCCATGCGGCAGAGCACCGTCATGGCGGTGGCGAAATAGGTGCAGTAGCCCTTCTCCCCCTTGAGCAGGAACCAGGCCGTGAAGTCCACGGAATCCGGCGGTTCCTCCGCGTCCAGGGTGTAGGTGTAATGGGTCTTGAGCCAGTCCCGGATGGCCAGCGCCCGGTCGTAAGGATCCTCAAGACCGCTCACGATCTCCTCCGCCAGGGCGAAGACGTCCGCCTGGATATGATCGGGCCTGACGGCATAGGTCACCAGGGCCTGATCGTAGTTCGGATCGCTGACGGAAGCGTTCTGCCGGATCAGGTCCAGCGTCGCCCCGTCCCCGGCCGCGTAGGGGATATAGGTGAGGGTGTACTCGTCCCCCGGGGCGAAATTCCTTGTGATGAACAGTTCCGTCCCGTCGTTGAAGTACAGCACCATCCTGTCCCCGCTGCCGGTGAAGGATACGGTGTGCCAGGGCGCGTAGACGGTGGTGGTGTCTTCCGCCAGCATATGGATCAAAAGCTCCCGGGGCGCGTTCGGCCTGCCCGCGAGAGGATAGCCCCGCTCAAAGAGCGTATCCCTCAGGGCCGTACCGCCGCCCAGCAGCCCGCGCCCGTCGTACAGGTGCCGCGGGCCGGACAGGCTGTCCGCCCAGTTCAGGCCGTCGTAGAAGTCATAGGCCCGGGCCCTTAAGTATACGTCCTCATAGGGCTCGCCGGTGACCGTCATCACCGGGGCCTTGTCCGGCCGGGCCCTGCCGCCCAGGCGGGTGCCCAGGGGCTGCCAGCCCTCGCCGGCCATGGAGAAAGCGTCCCGTTCCTCGGTGAAGAACAGGTAATCGGCGGTGCGGTCCCGCACGTCCCGGGCGAAGCGGCTCATGTCCTCCTGCACGGTGCCCTGGGGCGGGATCACCAGATAGGCGATCAGCGGCACCGCCACGGCCAGGGGCAGGGCGTGCCAGGGCCGGCCGTGACCGGCGGCGAAGATCAGTATCAGCCCGGCCAGGGCGGGCAGGGCATAGATGAGCAGCGCCCTGTCCCGGCTGAACACCGTCAGCAGCACCAGGCCCGTGACCACCGCCGCGGCCGAAAGGGGCAGGTTCTCCTCCATGGCCAGGGCCGCGCAGCACAGGCTGATCAGGGCGGACACCATCACCGCCAGATCCGCCCGGTAGGGCAGGGAGGCCCCGAAGACGCCGCGGCGCTCCAGCACACGGCTGAGCACCGCCTGCACCCATTCGCGCACCAGGCCCATATTATTCAGATACAGCGCCGCTTCCGCCGCGGGGATCAGGAGCAGCAGCCACTTCCATTTCCCTTTGAGCAGTGAGCCCGCGAGGGTCAGCCCCACCGCCGTCACGGCGGACGTGATCAGGCAGACCCTTTCCAGCCCGCTGCCGATGAGCGCCCCGGCGGCCGTCAGGCTCAGCCCGGAGGAGAGCAGGAAGGCGGTCAGGCACCGCCACAGGATCTCCCGGAGATGACTACGGCGTAACATAGCACACCTCCACCATATAATGCTGCAGCCGGGCCACCAGGGGATCCCGCTCGGCCGTTTCCGCGTTGAAGGTCACGTAATACATCGTGGCCCCCGGCCCCTGCTGCCTGAGGCGGCCGGCGGCCTCCACCACTTCGGGCGTCAGCCGGGTGGTCACGATCCCCACGGAGCCCGTTTTTTTCATGTTCCTCGCTTCCAGGAGCAGGATCCTGTCGAAGGCCCCCTGCCCTTCGGGCGTCTGGCGGGCCAGCATCTCCCTTAAGGTGTCCAGGGCCTCGGCCCCGTCCGAGGAAAAGGTGCCGCCGCCCCCGTAGAAGGGCACCCGCACGGGGGATCCCTTCATCAGGTGGATCTTCGCCACGGAGCACACGGTCTCGCTCACCGTGTCCTTCAACCGCAGGGCCTTTTCCCGGTCCCCGTCCTTCTCCTCCGGCTCGTAGGGGTCGGGGATCAGCAGGATGTCCGGCGGCGCGGGGGTCTCATACTGGCGCACCAGCAGCTCCTGCTTGCGGTAGCTCAGTTTCCAGTGGACCCGCTTCAAAGCGTCCCCCGGCTGGTACTTGCGCACATCCTCGGGGGAGGCGTAGTCCTCCTGGGTGTGGTTGAGCAGGCTGCGGCCCTCATCCCCCGCCGCCACATCCATCTCCTGCATCTCAAAGGGCACGGGGAGCACGTACACGATCTGTGTCTCCGGCACCGCCGCTGTCACGCGGAACAGCCCGAAGGCGTCGGTGATCAGGGCCTCTTGAAGGCCGCACTCAAAGGCGCCCACGTGATGCGTGGGCAGCACCGCGTCCAGGATATTTTCTTTGAACGCTTTGAGGCGCATGGCGGCGGGCCTCGCGCCCTCCCCGCAGCGGATCAGGAGCGCCGCTTCTGAGATGGGCAGCGGGCAGCGGTGATCGATCTGGACGGCCATATGCACCGGGCCGCCCCGGTCCACCCGCCTTTCCCGCACCGCCACGGCGCATTTGAGCGTGGCCTTCAGCCAGATGACCGTGATCAGCCCCAGCAGGCACAGCGCCGCCGCCGAAAAAAACAGCAGGTAATACAGCCCCTGCCCCGTGCTCATGCCCAGGGCCAGGGCCGTCATGGCCAGCGGCAGCAGGATGAGGCTCCTTAAAGTCATCCGATCCTGCCTCCCGGCACCGGCACCGTGTTCAGGATCTGCCCGAGCACGTCCTCCGGGCGGATATTCTTCATCCGGGCCTCCGGCATCATGATGAACCGGTGGCACATCACATTGGGCGCCATCCGGCGGATATCGTCCGGCAGCACATAGTCCCTCCCGGCGATCAGGGCGCTGGCCTGGGCGGCGCGCAGCAGGGCGATGCCGCCCCGGGGGCTCACCCCCAGCTGCAGCGACTCATGCCGCCGGGTGGCCGCCACGATGTTCGCCACATAGCTGCGGGCCTCGGGGCTGCAGTACACGTTCCCCACCTGCTCCTGCAGCCGCAGGATATCCGCGGCGGCGCACACGGGCTCCATGGTCTGCATCGGGGTGACGGCGCCGGTGTACTTCTCCAGCATGTTGATCTCCTCCTCCACGGAGGGATAGCCGATGGAGATGCGCATCATGAACCGGTCCATCTGCGCCTCCGGCAGGGGATAGGTGCCCACGAAGTCCACGGGGTTCTGGGTGGCCATGACCATGAAGGGCTTGGGCAGGGCGTGGGTCACCCCGTCCACGGTGGCCTGGCCCTCCTCCATCACCTCCAGCAGCGCGCTCTGGGTCTTGGGGGAGGTGCGGTTGATCTCGTCGGCCAGCACGATCTGGCTCATCACCGCTCCCGGGCGGAATTCCGTCTCGCCCGTCCTGATGTTCACCATGGTGTACCCCGTCACGTCCGACGGGGTCACGTCCGGCGTGAACTGGATGCGTTTGAAGCTGCACTGAAGGCTCTTGGCCAGGGCGGAGGCCAGGGTGGTCTTGCCCACGCCGGGCACGTCCTCGATCAGTACGTGCCCCTTGCAGATCAGGGCGATGAGCATCAGCTCGATCACCTTCTCCTTGCCCACGATGGCCTGCTGGATATTATGCTGCAGCGCGTAGATCAGCGATCCGGACTGGGGCTTTCCCGCCGGGTCCATCCTCGCGGCGCGGTCCTGATAAAGCATGGCGTCTCCTTTCCGTCCATAAGAGGGACTCAGGATGATTATATCGCGTCCCGAAAAATATCGCAACGCCCCCGGCAAGACTGTAACAATTGATCCCCGGGCCGGCCCACCCCCTTTTCAATCGGCGGGGATATCATGTATAATGAGGCATCGATATCCCATACCCGTTCATCCCCTCACGAAAGGAAGCGATCATAAGTGAAGCACCGCCTTCTGACGGCCGCGGCCGCCCTGCTCCTCGTCCTCTCCCTGTGCGCCCTGGGCCTAACGGAAACGCCCGCGGAAACGGACGTCACTTTTTACGACAGCGGCGTCACCTATTCCTTCGGGGACGGCGCCGCGCTCTACTCCGTCGGCAGGCCCCTGACGGCGCCCGAAGGCGGCCCCCGGCTGGGCGGCGGCACCGGGGATATCGTCTTCAGCGGCGAGCCCGGTTCCTCCCTCCCCGCCCCGGGGAACTTCGCCCCGGAGGATGACGACACGGCCTCTTTCTCCGGCGAAACGCTCTTCGCCAACGAGGAAAAGGCCCCCGCCCAGCTCACCATCGAGGACATCCAGGCCATGAACCCTGGCTCCACGGTGGTGGACATCTACTCCAACGAGGGCTATCTGTCCCTGCTGCTGGGCAGATTCTACGACCAGAAGGTCACCAACGAGGAGGACGGCATCAAGGCCATCCAGGGCATGGTGTCCCTCCTGGGCCTCACCAAGGGCTGCGAGTTCTTCGCCGTCTATTCCGAGAGGAGCAACACCGGCTACACCTTCTACACCTACCAGCAGCGCTACGGCCGGGTGACGCTGCGCTACGCGACCTTAAGGATCATCGTGGACCCGGAGGGCTATACGGCGGGCCTTTCCTGCTCCTTCGTGCCCAACGTGGGCACCGCCTCACCGGACCCCGCCCTCACCGCCGACATGGCCCTTGAGATCGTGAAGCGGAAGTACGCGGACCAGGGCCTCACCTATTTCCCCGACAAGACCGTGAACGTGGCCGCCCCGTTCCAGAGCCGCATCTTCGACTGCTATGTCATCTATACCAGCAATCCCTTCGTGACCGCCTCCTTCGACATGCCCTACCTGGAGCACTACGTGACCACCTCCGGCGAGTACGTGACCGCCATCCCCACCTGCGACTTCGTCAGCGGCAACGAGACGGTGATGGACAACGACGCCTATTTCGAGGGCATGGAGGTCCACCGCTGCGCCACCCGGGTCACCCTGGAGGACGGCACCAAACGGGACGTGGACGTGCCCGTGTGCTATAACCCGAACGACGGCCTGTACTACCTGATGGACCCGATCCGCAAGATCGCCGTGGCCCAGTACTACGAGTTCAATTATGAAAACCGGGTCCTCTTCGTCACCAGCCCCACCCCGGACGGCTGGTCGAAAAACAACCTGATGGCCTACGCCAACTACATCATCATCTACGACTTCTACGCCGATCACGGCATCCGCTCCGTGGACGGCTTCGAGACCCCCATCCTGATCACCGTGGGCTGGTGCGACCAGAACAGGAAGCCCGTGGACAACGCCTGCTTCTACGGCGTCATCAACGGCTGGGCCTGCTTCGGCATCTCGGACATCAACCACTACGGCGACGCCCTGGACGTGGTGGGCCACGAGTACACCCACGGCGTCACCCGCCAGAGCATGCAGAGCGTCCTGTACCGCAACGAGACCGGCGCCATCAACGAGGCCTAC
>CADCQZ010000195.1 GCA_902803675.1 uncultured Eubacteriales bacterium | reverse complement strand
CCGGAGAAGAACATGGTGAACACCATCATGGCCAGGCCGAAGCCCTTGCCCTTCAGGCTGCGGCGGGAGAGCGGATAGGCCGCGCAGCCGGACATGAAGATATTGAGAGTCGTGCCCGCGAGAGTGTAAAGGATGGTGTTGCGGTAACCGGTCATCACCTGACTGTTCTTGAACACCAGGCGGTAGCTCTCAAGATTGAAGTTCACCGGGAAGAAGGAGACATTGCCCGCGATCACCGCCAAAGGATCACTGAAGGACGCGATCAAAACGAAATACAGCGGATACAGGACGATCACCAGCACCAGGCACAAAAGCACGTATACGCCGATGTCGAACACCTTATCGCTGACGGAACGGGGCTTGCGGGACAGGGCCTTCGATGTCTTTATCATACCGTCCGCCCCCTTACCACAAACTGGTCTCGCCCATGCGGCGGGCCGCGGTATTGACCGTCACCAGGAGGATGCAGTTCACCACGGAATTGAACAGGTTCACCGCCGTGGAATAGCTGAAGTCACGCTTGGTGTCCTTGGCGCCGAAACCCTGGCGGTACACCAGGGTGGAGATGACGTCCGACGCGGAACGGTTCAGGTCGTTCTGCAGGAGGAACACCTTCTCAAAACCCACATTCATCAGCGTGCCGCAGCTCAGGATCAGCAGGATCATGATGGTGGGCTTGATGCCGGGCAGGTTGATGTGCCAGATGCGGCGGAAGCGGCCCGCGCCGTCGATCATCGCCGCCTCATGGAGCTGGGGGTCGATTCCCGAAAGGGCCGCCATATAGATCACCGCGTCCCAGCCGGTGTACTGCCAGGCCGCCGACCACACGTAGATCGACTTGAAATAACCCGGGATGCCCATGAAATACTTTTTCTCACCGCCCATCAGGACGATCAGCCGGTTGATGAAGCCCGAATCCGGGGAGAGGAACAGGATCACCATGGAGCACATGACGACGGTGGAGATGAAATACGGCGCGTAAGTCACGGTCTGCACCGTGCGTTTGAACCACTTGGCCCGCACCTCGTTCATCAGAAGCGCCAGCAGGATCGGCAGGGGCGTGCGCACGATCAGGGAGTAGATACTGATCGCCAGGGTGTTGTAGATCACCTCGCCGCAGTAGTAGCTGTTGAAAAAGCGGGAAAAATGGGTCAGTCCCACCCACTTGCTGCCCCAGATGCCCTTGCGGAAGGAATAGTTTTTGAACGCGATCTGGATGCCGAACATCGGCGCGTAATAGAAGATCGCGAAATAAATGATGACCGGAACGAACAGCATATACAGCTGCCAGTTCTGATACATATAGTTCTTGAACCTCTTCCAACGCGAGGGCCTTTGGATGATGCTCAACATATGATCATTGCCTTTCAAGACTCTTTTAAAGGTGACGCAAGTATTTTATCCTTTTTTTCACGGATTAGCAAGCACTAATTTAACACGGTAACGCGTCAAACCGCCTGCGCGTCTCCTTTACGGAAAAGGCGGACTGTGGTATGATACTCATGATGAAAGTGCCGTGGGCGTACCGGACGCGGATGCATCAAAAGCATCCGCCGGGACCTGCGTGTGCCTTTGACCGGTATTTCAGATACCTGAAACTTCAAGCCGTTTCGTCGCTGATCAGATCAACGGCGGTATCCGCCGCTTACGTTTCGCCGCAGGAAAGGACCGCTATGAAGAAGACCGCTCTGTTTTTAACGTGCATCCTCGTTTTCATCCTGCTTTCACCGCTCTGCCTGGGAGAGGGAACGTCGGAAGCCCGGGACATCGTGACTTCCTGCAGGCTGAAACTCAACCAGAACAGCAACGACAAGGAGTTCCTGACCGACGGGAAATTCAAGACCTGCTGGCGCAGCGGCAAAAACGGCTGGTTCGAGATCAAGGCGCCCGAGGGCAAAGCCATGTACGGGCTCTACATCCTGTGGGCCGAGAAGATCGCGAGCCCCGTCCTGGAGCGCAAAGAGGCGGACGGTTCCTGGACCGAGATACGCGTCCTCGGCGAACACAGGTTCTACGAGGAATATGTCCCCCTGGACGGGGAAACGCATATCCGAGTACGCAACCCCGACCCGAAGGTGCAGATGTGCGTGACAGAGCTCCATGTGCTCTCAGAGGGCACCCTGCCGAGCTGGGTCCATGTATGGACCGCGTTCGAGGAGAAAGCGGATATCATG
>CADCQZ010000194.1 GCA_902803675.1 uncultured Eubacteriales bacterium | reverse complement strand
TCGCCCCGGTATTCGATGATCTCCCTGCCCCGGAACCATTCAAAGTTTCCCTCGACGCTGCAGCGGTAGGTGTGATCCCCATCCGAATAGGTTCCGGGGCCGCGGAAGGGCTCTTCCTCCGGGACGCGCTTGAGCGCTTCCTTGAGGAAGTCCCCGCTGAAATGATCCCCGGTGACCCGCCCCGCGTAGTTCATGCTCCATATGGGCCTGCCTGAGACCCATAGCGCTTCCTCGCCGGCGAACCTCTCGCCGCCCAGGTAGGTGTCCAGGTACATCAGATCCCCTTCGCTGTACTTGAGGTCGTGGCTCGCCGGGCGGGACGGCGCGGTCTCGGGGCCTTTGCCCGCGTACGTCGCCTTCTTGGCCCGGATCAGGAAATCGATGATCGTTTTCTCCATGTCAGCCTCCGGATATTCAAAGCGTCTTCACGAAGGACACGCTGTCCTTGAGTTCCGTAAAGCCCATCTTCCGGTAAAAATCATAGGCGGGGACGGTGCGGTCCGTCAACAGGAAAATGTGGCGGATGCCGCGTCCTTTCAGGTGCTCCCCGATCAGGCCCATGAAAGCCGTGCCCACGCCCTTCCCTTGGTTTGAGGGCTCCACGCAGAACTCGTCGATCAGGTACTCCGTGCCCGTGTGCCAGTGCTTCACGTGCCCCATGGAAAGCCCCGCGAGCCGGCCGTCCTTAAAGCACCCCAGGGTGAGGGAATTGTTCTGCCCGGTCAGGTCCTCGATATAGGCGTCCAGCTGCGTTCGGTCGCTCCAGTCATCATTCCAGGGCTCCTTCGTGAACACGTCCCTGAACAGGCGGGTGACGGCCGCCCGGTCGCTAATGCCCAGCGTTCTCAATTCCACGGTTCTCCTCCGGTCCCGGTCTTTTCGCCGAACAGTTCGGTCATGTCCCAGGGGATATTGCGCTCGTTTTCGTCCAGCATCTCATAAGGCCGCTCCGGGAGCGCGGGGGATCCCTGCCCCCGGCCGAAGCTGATCCTGACGCCGAAAGGAGTTCTGTTCCTCACGGCGCGGATATAGGTATCAAGACTCTCCCAGGGCTCATCGAAGGTGACGCCGAAGAGGTCACGCCCGCCGGAGACAGAGTGCATGTCCGTCCCGGCGGTGGTTATGTACCCGTACCGCCGGGCGTAAGCGAGGGCGAGGATATCATCCGCCGGCCGGTTGCCGCTGTTGAAGGCCTCCACCGCGTGGACGAAAGGGTGCAGCGTGATCTGCTTAACGTAATCGCGCACCCGGAAGGGGTGGGCCAGCACCATACAGCCGCCGATCTTTTCCACCTCTTCCAACCATCTCTTTCTTCCCCAGTGAGCGATGTCCGGGTGACTGAGCAGCCAGGCTTTGTCCGGGCCGTAGATCAGGCACTCGTCGTTGGCGAACTGCTGCTCGATCCCGAAAAACACCTTGAATCCCCGGCGCGCGCCCTCGTCCCTCGCCTCCTCATATCCCCGGCAGTAGGCGTCCACCTGGTCCTTCCAGGGGGCGGCGCGGTCGGGCACGTAGCTGGGGTTGCCGGTAAAGTGATCCGTCACCACGATGCCGTCGTATCCCCGGTCCATGTAAAAGGGGATGTATTCCCGGGCTGAAGTTTTTCCGCAGGCGCTGCTCTCGAAAGTATGCAGATGGGTCTCGTAGGTATACGTCATGGTGAAAATCGGCCTTTCTGTTTCCTCGGATCGGTCTCATACAGCCCGTGCCGGTTGCACAGGGCGTACACGCGCCTCACCCCGTTCATCCGGAACCGGGCCTCCGCCGCTTCCTCCGGATAGAGGCGGACGAACTGTACCTCCCGGTCGGATACCGCGGCCAGGAACACGATCCGGTGCTCTTTTGTCATCGGATGGTCCACGGTCACGTACCATTCGCCGTCGGATATCTCCGCGCGGATGCGGTGCTCCCCGTCGTCCTCTTCCTTTTCCAGCGGCGGCAGGGTGATGCCGCAGCAGCTCACCACCGCGTCCCCGGCCGCCTGGACCGTGTTGCCGCAGACGGGGCACAGGTAGAAGCGGCCCCTGAGCATGTTGCCGGCCCCGTTCCTGTTGCGGACCGGCGCCCCGTTCATCAGTTCGATCACCGATACGTTCAGCGCCTTCGCCAGGGGCTCCAGCAGGCTGATGTCCGGCAGCCCCCGCCCGGTCTCCCATTTGCTCACGGCCTTGGCGCTCACATGGATGCGGCCCGCCAGGTCCTCCTGGGTCAAACCTTTCTCTTCCCTCAGAGCGCGTATCGTGTCTCCCGTCACATAACTGTCCATCATGTCCACCTCCTGACGGGGGCAGTGTACCCGCGGAGCGGGAAAAGCGCAACCCACGCATCGTAGAGCGCGTCAAACGCCCCGGGGCCCCATGTACATAAAGCCGCGGCAGGAGAGCTCCCCAAGATCCCTGAAGCCCAGGGAACGATAGAACTCAAGGGCGGCGGGCGTGTCGTCCGCTGTCAAATGGATCTGGCGGACGCGGGGGTATCTTTCCAGCGCGGCTTTGACGAGCGCCGTGCCGATGCCCCGCCGCTGCCGATCCGGGAAGACCAGGACATCCTGGATGAGCACGACGGTCTCGCCGTCCCCGACCAGGCGGATGATGCCCAGGAGCTCGTCGCCTTCATAAGCGCCCAGGGTGAGCAGGGAGGATGAAAATCCCCTGCGCAGGGCGTCCGGATCGGCGGTGTAGGCTTTCCAGCCCACGGCTTCGTACAGGCGCAGGATCTCTTCCTCACGGTACCGACAGTATTCCCTGATCTCCATGACGGGGCTCACCTCCCTAACGGACATACTATACCATGAAACGGGACTTTCCGGAAGGACCAATAAAACAGCCCCTCCCGAAAGGGAAGGGCTGAGGAGTTTGGATACCGATCTGAGGTAAGGGGCTTTATCAGAGCCCGGCGGCGTAGTCCACCCAGATCTGCTGATACTCCTTGAAGAACTCGGCGCGGTCGATCTGGCGGCCCACATACTTGGCCCACACTTCACCGATGGGGGTCTTCACTTCGTCGGGGGTCCAGGGGGTCATGGTCTCATGCGCCTTGCCGGCCTTCATGTAGTCGAACACGTGCACGCCCAGGATGGACAGCTCGGGCAGGACTTCGACGCTGTTCAGAGCGGGGATGTTGCCCATCTTTTCCTGATGCCACTTCTGAGCGGTATCGCTGGCGCACAGCCAGGACAGGAACTTCTTGGCTTCCTCCAGGTTGGCGCTGTTCTTGGAAATGGCGGCGTTGATGGTCGCGGTCTGCAGACGGTTCTTGGCGGCGTCGTTGGAGATGGGGACCAGGCCCTGCACCACATACTCAGCCAGCGGGGGGTTCACGTTCAGGATGTTGGGGATCTCCCAGGAGCCTTCGTCGTCCACCATGGCGGCCTGCTCAAGGAAGAAGTTGTTGCGGCCGGTCCACTTGTCGGTGGCGATGTAGTTCTCATTGCCGTACTGCAGCACCAGGTCATAGTAGTCCAGCATGTCGTTCAGGTCCGGATCGTTGGCCAGGTCCATATCCTTGCCGGTCTTGAGCTCGGCGAAGTACTCCAGGGGGTTGGCCTTGTTGGTCACCCAGGTGGAGCCCAGATGGTTGGTCAGGGACAGGCTGGTCTCGGCGTAGTGCAGCTCGAAGGGGCGGATGCCTTTGGCGGTCAGGTCTTTGCACAGCTGCTCCAGTTCGGCGCGGGTCTCGGGGGTCTTCTCCCAGCCGGCTTCCTTCAGCAGGCGCATGTTATACAGGATGCCCCAGCCTTCCACGTAGATGGGGAAGACCTGCACGGTCTTGCCGTCCAGAGAGCAGGCGGCGACCTGGTCCGGGGTCAGCTCCTTGACGATGTCCATGTCGGACAGGTCAGCCAGGTAATCGCTCCACTGGGCGATCTGCTCGCCGAAGCCGCAGCCGAAGATGTCGGGGAGCTCATCATTGGCCAGCTTGGACTTGAGCAGGTTCCAGTACTCCGAGGAGGAGGGGAACTCGCCTTCGATGGTGCCGATCTGCGGGTTTTCGGCCTTGTAGGCTTCCACCAGCTCGTTGAAATTGTCGGTCCACTGGCCCAGCGCCAGGAACACCGTCAGATTGACGGAGCCGGGAGCGGCTTCGGCGCCTGCGAAGGAGCAAAGAGAAAGGGCCATGATCAGGGTGAGCACGAGTGCCGTCAGCTTTTTCATTGTAAGACCTCCTTGTATTTTTTTGCTGCCCGCGCCGCGGGCGGCGGTGTATTTTCGCGGCGCTTCTTTGCGCGCCGGCGAAACCGGGATCAGCCCTTGACCGCGCCGGCGGACACGCCGGCCAGTACCTGCTTCTGGGCGATGATGAAGAAGATGAACAGGGGAAGGATGGAAAGCGTGAGGGCCGCCAGGGCCACGTCCCAGGCAAAGAACGCTTCGTTGAACAGGGCCTGCATGGAGATCTGGATCGTGCGCAGCGCGTTCTTGGACAGCACCAGCTGGGTCATCAGGTAATCGTTCCAGAACCAGAGGGTGTTGATCGTGGCGACCGTGAACACCGATCCCTTGATCTGGGGGAACACGATGCGCCAGTAGGTCGTCAGGGCGTTGCATCCGTCGATCAGGGCGGCCTGCTCGATCTCCACCGGGATGGCCTTCACGGCGCCGGAGATGATGAAGGTGCTCAATGAGACGGTCATGGCCCAGAAACACACGCTCACGCCGGGCAGGCTGTTGTTCAGGTGCAGGTTTTTCGTCAGCCTGGCGAAGGGGATCATCAGGGCCTGGAAGGGGATGGACATGAAGGCGATGATCACGAACAGGCAGATGTGCGTGAATTTGTTGGGATGCCGGGTGATCCAGTAACCGGTCATGCTGCAGAAGACCACGCCGCCGAAGTTGGACAGGATCGTGATCACGGCCGTGTTCTTGAGCGAATTGGCGAAATTCAGGCGCCGCCACGCGTTCTCATAATTCACCAGGGTGAAATTCTCTCCGGGCCAGGCAAAGATGTTCTTCGCGATCTCGGCGTAGGGCTTGAAGGAGTTGATCACGATGATGTAGAAGGGCACCAGGACGATGATGAGACACAACAGCAGCACACCGGTGCGCACGGTCATGCCGGTCCTGCGTTTGGTACTCAGTCTCATTTGGATCATAGCGTTACCTCCTTCCGGGACGTGAGCCTCACCTGGACGAGACTGATGACGGCGATGATGAACACGAGCACGAACGCCTTGGCGGAGCCGTAGCCCATTTTATTGGAAGCGAACGCCGTCTCATAGACGTTCATCGTCACGGCCTCCGACAGGCGGAAGGGATTGCCGTTGGTCAGGGAGATGTTCAGGTCATACATCCTCAGGCAGTTGACGATGCTCAGGAACAGGCACTGGGTGATGGAAGGCATGATCAGAGGCAGCACGATCCTGAACAGGACATGATGGGAACGGGCGCCGTCCACCCTGGCGGCCTCCAGATAATCATCCGAGATCGAGGTGAGCCCCGCCAGGTAGATGATCATCATATAGCCGGCCTGGCTCCAGGTCATGACGATGACCAGGGCCCAGAAGGAGGAATCACCGGTGGTGAACCAGGCCTGCGCGAGCCACGGGATGCCCAGGGCGTTGCCGATCACCGGGAAAAGGTTCTGGAAGATGAAGCGCCATACGAAGCCGAGGATGACGCCGCCCACGATCTTGGGCATGTAGAACCCGGCGCGCATGAAGTTGCGGAAGGGCACGTCCTTGGAAAGCCCGTACGCCCAGGCAAAGCCGATGATGTTGGTGAAGATGGTCACGAAGATGGTGAACTTGATGGTGAACCACATGCTGGTCCAGTACTTGCTGTCCTGGAACACCCGGGTATAGTTGCCGAGGCCCACCACTTTGTAGCTGGATTTGATCCCATCCCAATCCGTGAAGGAATACCAGATCTGCTGGATGAACGGGACCAGACACAGGGTGATGAAAAGCACGAGCGCCGGCATCATGAATATCAAGTAATTGCCCGCTTCCCTGAGTGTCCTTCTGTTTTGCTTCATGATCTGCATCAGGAGCCTCCGTCATAAGTCGCCGAGTGTTGCCTGTCTGACCGGAACGATGTATCGTATGGCATTATTATCGATAAACAGGGCCAAAATGAAAACAAACAAACTTGACTTTCGGGGGGGATATTTTTGATTTGTTGCCCTAAAAAAGCCGCGGGCGGATAATTGCGCCGGATCGGGGATGTATGATAAAATATGGAAAAACATGATGACCGCCTGGATCTTAAAAGTAAAGGAGCGGGGAGGATGCAGAAAAAAAGAATGCCGTTCAGATCGATCCGCTACAAGGTCGTGGCGGCGTTTCTGGCTGTCACTGTCCTGGTCCTGTCCGGGAGCTTCGTCTATTTCCGCCACTACGCGCGTGAGACGGCTGTGGAAAGGTACTGGGATCAGATGACGCCCCTGAGGCGCGCCCTGGAGAACAACCTGGGGACCTATATCGGCACATGCGTGGGCGCGGTACACAGCGTTTATTACAACGAGGCTGTGGTGCGGAGCATCAACAGCCTGTCATCGAACTTCGTCAACGCCGAAACGCCCGATTCCAAATCGGTCTTCTCCTTCCTGCTGAGCGTGTACGCGTCCCTGCCCGCGGCCCGGCAGATCCGTCTGGCCGCCTACCGGTCCCACCGGTCGTTTCTTCTGACGACCACGGATCTTGTCCGTTACGTGGATGAAAGGCCCGGTATGTCCTTCGCCTCGGAGTATCCGGAGCGGGCCGGGGACAGCAGCTCCGTCGTCAACTGGGTGGAAGGCAGCCACCCGATGCACTCGTATGAGCATTTCGTGTCCCCGTACGCTCATCCGAGCGGGTATGTGTTCACGGTCCATGTGCCCATCTTCATGCTCCCCGATTCACAGAGCCCCATCGGCCTGATATCGGTGGATATCTCCACCGACTATATCGACCAGAACTGCGGCTATATCAGTGAGCTGGGGGCCGATGTCTATATCTCCGATCTTGACGGCCGGCTGATCTATGCCGGGGATCCGGCCCTGATCGGGACAAAGTGGCAGGAAGTGCCATCCCTTAAAGGCCTGCTTTCGCCTGAGCCCGGTCCCGCCCGGGACAGCTTCGTGCGTGACGGCCGGCTGATCACCGCCGACCTTCTGGACACGTCCTACTGCAGATGGCATATCAATACCGTGATCTCGGTGGGCGACCTCACGCGGGACTACACCCTGCTGCAGCGGCAGCTGTTCATCGTCTATTCCTGCAGCATGCTGCTTCTCGCGGTGATCATGTACGTGATCACCGCCCGGTATACCAGCCCGCTGAACCGGATCGCCATGTTCCTGCACGCCAATTTCTACGGGGACCATTACGAGCTCAAGGCCCGTTTGGCGGATCATTTTGATTACAGCGCCAATGACGAGATCCGGTTCCTCGCGGAAAACATCGACAGCATGCTGGATACGTTCAACAGTTTCGTGGCGCGTCAGTATCAGCTGATGGCGGCCAGAAGGACGGCCGACCTGCGCACCCTGCAGGCCCAGATCAATCCCCATTTCATCTACAACACCCTGCAGTGCATCGCGAGCAAGGCCCTGGAAAAAGGCGATATCGATTCTTACCATTACATCGCCTCCTTCGGGCAGATCCTGCAGTACGCCATGGATGTGGACGAGCGTCTGGTGACGTTCTCCCGGGAGATAGGCCACGCCCGGCGGTATCTTGAACTGCAGTCCGTCCGGTTCGAATGCCTGATCCGCTTCGACATCGATATGTTCGATCCGCTGGATGATATGATGGTCCCCAAAATGACCCTTCAGCCGCTGGTGGAGAATTCCCTGCTCCACGGCCGCCTGAACGAGAAGCCCGACGGCCGCATCCTGCTCAGGGCCAGCCGGGAGGATGACCGGGTGTGCCTTGAGATCGCGGATAACGGCATCCCCATCACCGCGGAACAGGAAAAGGCGCAGGCCGAGAGGATAGAGCGGCTGCGCGGGGAATACCGCGACCTGAAGCAGGCCGGCCCCGAGGAGCTGACCCCCGAAAAGCTCCTGTCCTGGGATGTGCCGCGGGAGGATCAGACGCGGGAAGCCCACCACGGCGCGCACATCGGGGCGGTCAATGTGTTCTCGAGATTCCTGCTCCAGTACGGATCCCGATGCGGGTTCGCCATGAGAGCCAATGAGTTCGGCGGCACCACCGTGCGGATCACGGTCCCGATCGACCGGGTCAGGTTCGAGCGGAACGACGGCAAAGGAGAAGACGGATATGAAACTGCTGATCGTGGATGACGAAAAGCATATGATCACGGCGATACGCTGCCTGGTGCCGGCCGAACGGCTGGGCATCACGCAGATCCTTTCATCCCAGACCGCGGCCGAAGCGAAGATCATCCTGGAAAAGGAGCGGCCCGAGATCGCGATCGTCGATATCATCCTGCAGAGACAGACGGGTATGAGCCTGATGTCCTTCATCGCCAATCATCATCTGCCCACCCAGGTCATCGCCGTATCCGGGCACAGCGATTATGATTATGTGCGCACGATGCTGCTCAACGGCGCCGTGGACTATCTGCTCAAACCCGTGGAGGGAAAAGCGCTGGTGGCGTCGATCAACAAGGCGATCCGGCGGCTGAGGCCGGAGGGGAGCCATCCGGCTCCCGACGAGAGGGCGAACGCCGCGCCTTCCGAGCAGTATGTCCGCGCGCGCCTGAGCCGGCTCCTGGCCCCGGGGGCGGACGCGGGGGACGAGGCCCCGCGGCAGATCTTCCCGACGGAGCCCTGTGACTGTACGCTCCTGTACTGCGATGTGGACTATCTGCCGATGTGCCGGATGGATTTCCATCAGAGCCTGAGCGGCTTTTTCGAAAAAGTGCACAGCTATGTGTCGCTGCACGCCTGCGGCTATATCGTGGACCGGTTCAATTCCCGGCATGAGTGCCTGATCATCCTCAACGACGACGAACGGCGGGAGCATCTGCGACAGGTGGAGGCGCTGGCGTCCGAGGTGCTGGGCTCGTCCTCGTTCCCCTTCCACGCGGGGGTGGCCGAGCATGTGCGGTTCCCCGACGGGTTCGCCGGAGGAGTGGAACGGGCCAGGACGGCGTTCTTCGCCGTTGACGCCCTGCGGGTCACGGATATCCTGCAGTATTATCCCGGTGATGTGCTGAAGGCTTCTTTCCCGGGGCTCCCGCCCAGTGAAGAGCTGGAGCGCAGGCTGCTCTCCCTGATCATCACGCAGGATCAGCGGCTGCTGATCTCAGAGGCCGAACGGTGGCTGGATACGG